>DATARG010000131.1:0-3909 GCA_036264275.1 Candidatus Udaeobacter sp.
TTTGATCTCGCTCATCAGCGAATTACCAAATTCGCGAGCGTTTCGTCGTGCGGTTTCGACACTGACAAAAATCTCGCCGCCGTGAAAAGTTAGGACGTCTGTCACGCTACGTTCGCCAAAGAACTGGAGATGCAATCGCGAGATGCGCCAATCGGAAATGAGCCAGACGGAAATAGCGTTCAGCTTGCGCAAATCAGTCCGTTTGCGTTTTTGCAATTGCAAACAGCGCTTCAAAGCATCGCGTGCGAACTTTTCCAGCTCAGCGACGTTGACCGAGATTTTTCGCTGAAGATTGCGCACCGAAATTTCTGGAACTGTCATTCTGAGCGAAGCGAAGAATCTCTGATTATTGCTGATGGCCTGATTCAACAGAAACAATACTGAGATGTCTCGACTCCGCTCGACATGACAGATTACGCGTTTCACGCTGGTGGCCTGTGTTCCGATTGAAAATTGCGCGTGATCAAACGTGCACCCTTATCGAAGCTCAAATAGGCCCACGCCCATTGAATGAGCACGAGCAAGCGATTGCGGAACCCGACCAGGAAGATGATGTGCACGAACAGCCATGCCAGCCACGCGAGAAACCCGCTGAGGTGAAAAAACTTCAAATCCGCAACAGCCTTGTTGCGGCCGATCGTAGCCATACTTCCTTTATCAAAATATCGAAACGGCCGCGGCTTTTCACCGCGGATCATTCGCAAAATATTGCGAGCCGCCTGACGCCCTTGTTGCATCGCCACCGGCGAAACTCCGGGCAAAGGCTCTCCGGTTTGGTGTGAGAAATTTGCTAGGTCGCCAATCACCTGCACTTCCGGATGTCCAGGGATCGTGAGGTCGTCATTTACGATAACCCGGCCAACACGGTCAACCGGTGCGATCAGCGTTTTCCCAACGAACGACGCATTGTTGCCCGCCGCCCAAATCTTCACGTGACACGGGATGAATTCGCCGTTCACTTTTACGCCGGATTCCGTAATGTCCGTCACTCGCGCGCCCGTGCGGACGTCCACACCCATCGCTACCAATTGCTTTCGCGCGCTCTCGGACAAATCCGGAGGATACGCGGCGAGTAGGCGCGAGGTACCTTCGATAAGAATCACTCGTGCTTTGGACGGGTCGATATGGCGAAAGTCCTTCGCCAGTGTGTATCGAGAGATTTCAGCAATCGCACCCGCCATTTCAACACCGGTCGGCCCTCCCCCGATAACGACAAACGTCATTGCTGCCTCGCGCGCTGATTCGTCTCTTGTTTTCTCGGCAAATTCGAACGCTAAAAGAATCCGCCGGCGTAACTCAACCGCGTCTTCAAGACTCTTCAACCCGGGTGCGAGTTTTTCCCATTGGTCATGCCCGAAGTAGGAGTGCCGTGCGCCCGTGGCAATGATCAGATAGTCGTAATCGAATACCCGATCCTTCGTTCTAACTTTTCTGGCTTCGACATCCACCGATTCCACCTCAGCCAGGACGACTTCGACGTTTTTGCACTTGCTCAGGATTCCGCGGATCGGGGCGGCAATGTCGGCAGGCGAGAGCGCCGCCGTGGCCACCTGATATAATAGAGGCTGAAACAGGTGATAGTTTGTGCGATCGATTACCGTCAGACGTATATCTTTACAGGCAAGCTTCTTCGCGGCCTCAAGCCCACCAAAGCCTGCACCGATAATGATCACCCGCGGATTGTCTTGGACGGGCTTTCTCATTGGAAAAAGCTACGGCGTATGATTCACCCGCGCCAGCGAGCGAATTCCGGTGTCTGGCACCGGGGACCTGCAATAAAGCGTTTGTCATTACGCATGCTCGAACTAACTTTCTTGCCGTATGCCGAAGCCCATTGCACGCAGCAAAACGCGCAAATCAGTAGCGAAACGCTTTAAGATCACCGCCCGTGGCAAGGTCTTGAGGGCGCGTTCGTCGCGACGTCATTTGTTGTCGACGAAAAATGCTAAGCGTAAACGCCGGCTGGCCAAAGCCGTTTGTGTCGACCGGACAGATGTGGCCAGAATAAAGGCGAATCTTCCTTTCGGTTGACCGAATCGTCGCTTAGTAACGAAAGTCCGGCGCCGGCACGATCTCTCCCGCTGAACTTTGCGTTCGGATTGTCGTGGTCGTTGTGGTGACGCCGTACCACTGCCGCGCCGCTTCCAACGAATCAGGTGCAGGTTCGGGACTGTAAAGATCACGCCGATTGACAAGCGTTGTGCAGGATGTCGCCGCAACCGAGGCCGAGATAATCAAGAGGAACGCGAACCATTTCACGCCTCGATGCAAACAGAAGCGCAACGCACTGTCAATGAACCGGTGCGTTCACCGATGGGAGTACAATGGACCTGTGTTTTCGAGTTGCGCATTCCGCCTGATACAAGCAAATTTTGGCTCCGTCAGGGGCTATGGATTGAGGACTTACAAACCCCGCCAGGGCAGGAATGCAGCAACGGTAGTCTGATCCTCCTTGCCGTAGTTCTCTGGCGGGCTTTTTTTCGCCAGACCGGGTTACTCCGTCTGACCGGTCCAGAAATTCGCATATGAAACTTCTCAAGACCAAAACGGCACGCTTCTCCCAGGTAATTGAAAACTGCGGCAAGCCGCAAGTCTACACACTCTGGCAGAAGCCTTCCGGCGACCGCCACCTCCAGGCTCAAATTAAAAATAACCGTGTGATGACACTGCTTAAGAGCGAAAGCGGAACCGATTTCGGAATAATCGGCTTTAAGGAAAGCAGGGAAGCGCGCTATCTGATTTTTCCAAGATCGCTGAAGAGCTTTTTGGACAAACGTATAATTGGAATAGACTGGGCGCTTGTGGGCGAGTAGCGCGCGTTTTCAAACAACTTTATCCCGGCGGCCACGCCAGCGCGCGTTTGCCGAGTAAATGCACATGCAGATGCGGCACGCTTTCACCGGCGTCAGGTCCGCAGTTGATGACGACTCGATAACCAGTGGACAACTCCAACGCCTTCGCGACGTCGCGCGCAACCAGAAGCAGTTTGCCCAGAAGTGCCGCGTCCTTATCGCTCGCATCGGCGAGACGGGGAACAGGTTTTTTCGGCACGATCAGAACATGCACTGGCGCCTGGGGATCGACGTCGTGAAACGCCATTGCCTCTTCATCTTCCCAAATGATTTTTGCCGGAATTTGGCGGGCAATGATTTTTTCGAAAATCGTCATGAGCCCTAGCGTTTCATCAGCGGAGCGAACAATCAAGCCGCCCCCGATCGGTCGCGAACGCAAGTTTTTCGCGAACGAAGCACACGATTTCCTCGCGTAATGCATCACAGGGACGGGTCCACGTCTTCGTGCCGCGGAGATGCTTCACACAAAGTTGCAGCGACGAAAGGCGAAGGTTGTCTGCGCCGGCATCGATCAAGGCGTCGATTCGTTTTTCCAAAAGACCGAAAAACGCAAGCTCGTACCCGGCCCCTGCACAATAAGCGATATCCACCAAAGAAATAGAAATCGGCGGCGGTGCGGGCATAAAGTGCCGGCAAATTTCCTTGTAGCCAATCGCTTGCAATACATCGCGCACCGTTTGTGAAAGCTGGCTGAACGCGACTATGTTTTCATCATTTCGCAGGTGCAGATAAAAAGCGATGCTTTCGGTTACGTGTTCAGTGAGCCACCAACCAGGGTAACCAGCTTCGTTAGCGGCGCGGGTGATCGCAGCATAAAGCCAGTCACGGTTGAACTCGAAGAGCTGTCCCGAGGTTGTCCGGAGATATGGAAATTCTTCCTTAAACGCGACCATGGTTTTTGATTGCGCGCTCGCGCAAACGGTGGGCAACGTTCGCATTCGCCTTTTCTTTCATTGTTTCAGGAGGAAACAATTCTCGCTGCAGCGCATTTGGCTTTATTCGGCGTCCCAATGTGTGGATGGCATCGACGAATTGATCGACGTCTTGAAAGCGCTGG
>DATARG010000143.1:0-12051 GCA_036264275.1 Candidatus Udaeobacter sp.
CTGAGCGGCGGGAAGGGGAATGACTTTCCGTCAACAGTGAGGATTGATTTGGCGTAGTCGATCGTGATTTCTGGTCCAACCGTCGTCGCGGCACGATCGGTCAATGTGTCGCGCAAGTACGTGACCAACTCTGAACATTCAAAAACAACGAACCCGTTGTTGAATGCGTTGCGCTTGTAGGTCTCGGAAAAACTGCCGGCGATGACGCACGGAATTCCTTTGAATTTCAAGGCTGTGGCCGCCTGTTCGCGACTTGAACCGCTTCCGAAGTTCAATCCGCCTACGACCACATCGCCTTTTTGATAAAGCTCGTTGAAATTTGGATCGTAGTTTTCGAAAGTGACCGCGGCCATCTCTTCGGGAGTCATGTCGTCGCGGTAAGTGTGTTTACTGCCGTAAATCCCATCCGTATTGAGATTGTCCTTGTCGATGAAGAGAATGCGGCCGCGCACGCTTGCCGGAAAACCTTCCATGATTTGCACGGACGCGGTCGATCTCGCTTTCTTCTCAGGGCGTCGGGTGGCGGTGCCAGCGGGTTTGTCGGTGAAATTCGTGGGTGCGCAGATGAAGCCCGCCAGAGCGCTCGCGGCGACGACGGCGGGCGAAGCGAGATAAACGAATGCGTCACGATCGCCCATGCGGCCTTTGAAATTTCGATTCGTCGCGCTGATTGCGTTTTCGCCCTTTTGCACCAGACCGCGGCCCAGACCGATGCACGCGCCGCAACCGGGCGGCAACGGAATTGCCCCGGCACCAATCAGCGTCTGCCAGTCTCCACTGGACTCGGCGCGGGCCTGTGTCTCAGCGCTCGCCGGTGCGAGATAAAATTCAACGCCTTCGGCGACGCGTCCCCCGCGGGTGCGAATCACTTCTGCCGCGTCGCGTAGATCCTCGAAGCGTGCGTTTACGCACGAGAGTAAATACGCCTTTTGGATTGGCACACGTTTGCGTTCCATTTCCCGTAGCGACATCATGGTTTTCACTTCGTTAGGCCCGGACACATGCGGAACCACTGTCGCGAGATCCAGCTCAAGCTCGATCGCGTACTCTGCGTCAGGATCAGCACTTAATTCGCTGCGATTTTTCCACCACTTATCGATATCGGCGTTTGTATAACCCGACCGGCTTTTCGCGCCGCGTATTCCCGGGCGCTTTGGATTGGTGAACTCGGGAACTCGCGAGCGCAGGTAATTCACCGTTGTTTCATCGAAGGGAAACACGCCTGCGAGCGCTCCCCACTCGGTAGTCATATTCGCGATTGTCATTCGCGCTGAGATTGGAAGATTCGCTGCTCCGTCGCCGACGAATTCGACCGCATGATTCAGCACCTCGTCTTTGTTGAAAAGTCCGCATAACGCGATGATCACGTCCTTGCCGACCACCCCCGGCGAAAGTTCTCCCTTAAGCACTACCTTCGCGACGGGTGGAACCTGCCACCATGTAACTCCAGTCCCCCAGATGCTCGCGGCGTCGGTGCGCACGACCGGCGTCCCGAGTGCCGCCATCGCGCCGTATAGATTCGAGTGCGAATCGCTGGCGACCACCAGCGACCCGGGAACGACGTAGCCCTGTTCAACCATCACTTGATGGGAGATGCCGGTTCCCGCTGGGTAAAAATCAATACCGTGCTCGCGCGCGAACGCCTCGATTTTCGCATACTTCGCCAGATTTTCCGGTGATGTATTCTGGATGTCGTGATCGATGGCGAAGACTGGCTGTGCCGGATCGGCAATCGATGTCGCGCCGATCTGCTTAAATTTCGGAATCACCGCGCCGGTGTTGTCATGCGTCATGACATGGCGCGGGCGAATCGAAACGAAATCACCACTGCGCACTGGTGTTCCCTGAGGAAGTCCATCCGCGTGACGCGCCGCGATCTTTTCAACAAGTGTAAAGCCCATATCAGTCGGCAATAGATTATTCAGCGGTAACGCACGCGTCCAGCGTTGCGACAGCCGGCATTCATGATACCGGGATCGCCGACCCCGGCTACATTTCACTTTTTAGATGCGCGCTTCCCCAGGAACTTTGCGATGTCGAAATCCACAAAATCGGCGTGATGAAAAATAATTGATTCGATCGAGCGCTCCATCTTATCGCCCTCGTGACTGTGCGTGGCGATGATGTGCAGCACTTCGCCGGGAATTCCGTGCTTGTACGCGAGCGCAACGCCACTGAACGGGTGACGAACCTGCTGTCCGAATTTTCCCTGGACTACGTTGCCGGAATCGTCCTTGTCGTATTCGAGTGGTTTGCCGACGTCCGCCAGCAGCGCGCCTGCGATGAGGTAATCGCGCTGAATGGGGATGCTGCAGCGGAAGGATTTCTTGAGGACATCGGCGATCGCAACGCATTGCCGCGCGCATGAATTGAGATGCTCGACAAAGGTCATGTTAATATCGCCGGCCAGCAGTGTGAACTTGACCGCGCGCAGTTCGTCGAACGTCCAACCCTTTCCGCCGCAACCCGTGGTAATCGCCTCGCTCCAAACCGCCGCGACCTTTTCGCGCAGCGACTTATTCTTGATCTTCCTTATGCTGGGAAAAAGTTGCGCGATCTTATTGACCCCGTAGACGGTTGGTTCAGTTGTTTTCATGGCGGTTAGTTCGGTCTTGAGTCGATATTTTTGGGGCTTTGAGGCAGTTCTTTCGATTATTTTTTTGGCTTCCAAATCAAGCTTAACGGTTTCCCCGTACCAACTGATATTTCCTGAGAAATTGCTTTTTAAGTTTTTATTCAGGCGGCTGAATAATTCGGTGTGCGTGAGGTCATTTTTTTGCAGGGCCGACAGAATAGCCTTCCTCAGCGTGTCGTATTTTTCCCTGTTGATGTTTCGACCAGTCTTACCGAGCGGATGTTTTGTAATGATTTTCTCTTCTGCCATTTTGTACTCGTGATTTCAATCTTCCTCCCGTGTAGCTTGCATTCGTGTATCTGAACTTACAAGGGCACGGGGCCTGGAGTTGAATTGTAGGTGGTTTGATGCACACTCCCAGCGTCCTAGCGGTCGAGATTGCTGATGCCAACGTACGAATATTCGTGTCAAAAGTGCGGGCAAACTTTCGAAGCGTTCCAGTCAATGCGCGATGAACCGTTCCGCGAATGTCCGAAGGACCTTTGCCGGTTGCCAAAATGGGGACACGGGAAGGTAAAACGTTTACTCGGCACGGGCGCAGGTCTGATTTTCAAGGGCTCGGGATTCTACAGTACCGATTACCGCAGCGAATCGTACAAAGCGGCTGCCAAAAAGGAATCTGCGCCGAAATCATCCGAGGGCGGCGACAAATCCTCAAAGACGGAGCCAGCAAAAACTGCTTCTGCCGGCGGAACGAAGGCAGCTGAGAAAAAATCGCCGAAGGAATCGGTCTGATTTTTTAGCAACAGCCGCAGGAATTTCGCTTTAACGCGAAATAAATCCTCTACGGATTTGTTTAACCCTTCGGCAATTTTTGCAGCTGCTCGATAAATGCCTCCGGACCACCGGGGAAATAACCGTCGAACTGCCACACTTTTTGGCCGTTACCGTTCAGCACGACGATCGTCGGAAATCCAAGAACCTCGTACTGTTGCGCCAGTTGCACGTTTTGCTTTTTCTCCTCCACCGCCTGGGATTTTCTGCGAGGAAAATCGAGCTCCAGCAGAACGAGATTGTCGTGCGCGTAATTTTTAAACTGCGGCTGGGATAGAACTTCCTTGTCGAATTTAATGCACCAACCGCACCAGTCAGATCCCGTAAAATTGAGGAACAGAAGTTTGTGGTTCGTTTTCGCCTCTTCCTGCGCCTTGGGGTAATCATGCAGCCAATCGGATTCCGCCCGCGCGAAGGAAGCGAAAACAAGCGAGACGGCGGCTGCGACGAGAAATAATCGAGGGATTTTCACTCCGCCATCTTCGATGCAATCGTAGCCCGACGCAAGAGCGGTACAACGCACCGCCCCCTGGGCAGCCATTAATTTTTCCAAGCGTGCAATAGCCCGACGCGGCAACGCCGGGCTATTGGAGAAAATCGTGATCTAGCGCAGATGCTTCGAGACGAGTTTAGTCATCTCGAACATGCTCACCTGGCTTTTGCCATTAAACACCGGCTTGAGCGCGTCATCGGCGTTGATCATGATTCTTTTCTTTTTGTCCTGCAGACCGCGCCTCTTGATATATGCCCAAAGCTTTTTTGTAAGCTCCGGCCGTGATAACGGCTGCGAACCGACGACGGCAGCAAGCTTGTCGTCCGGCTGGACCGGTTTCATGAAGGCGGGATTCGGTTTGCGCTTGGAAGTTTTTTTGGTTTTCGGCATGGACGCTGACTAACGTTTCGCCTGCGGGAGAGCAAGACTAATTTTGAGCTAAATAAGAATTTTTTATTGTCGATCTTCCCGGCGTACGGCGATTGCTGCCACATCATCGGGAGCAGTCTTCGCAGAATTCTCGGGAACTGTTTGTGCCACGATCCGATTAAGCACCGCTTCCGCGCTGGTTACAGAATGATCCAGAACGTTTTCGAGTTGCTTGGCAGTTACTCGATAGCGCTCGTCTTTCGTCCAGCGGAACAAGCCATCAGTGTAAAGCAGGAAAGCATCGCCCGGTTCAAGAGCGATCGCTGTTTCGTTGAATTCCGTTCGTTTGATCATGCCCAGCGGAGGTGCCACCGAAGCGATGCATTCTGTTACGCCCTCGTGACGAAACACTAAAAGCGGCGGATGCCCTGCGCCAACGACCTGAGCCTGTCCGGTCGCCGGGTCAAGGGCAACACACATCGCGGTCATGAATGAGCGCGCACCGAAGGTGCTGCGAAAATCATTGTCGACAGCTTCCATCAAGCTGGCCGGCGAATCGTGATCCATGCTGCCGTGATGAAAAAGAAGTTTTGCCAATGTGGTAAGCAACGCGGCAGCCGCACCGTGCCCTGTGCCATCTGCGATCCAGAACAAAACGCGGCCATCCTTCATTCGCAGCCAGCCATAAATATCGCCGCCGACCTGGATCACAGGACGGTAACACGTTGCGATCTGCCAACCCGGCAGCAATAGCGGTTTCTGCGGTATCAATGATTGCTGCGTTAGGCGCGCAGCTGCCAGATCGCGTTCCAGATCGCGCCGCCATTTTTCAAGTTCGTCGTTTTGCCGTTCCAGTTGCCGCCGCATGGAGCGCAGCCGAAGCTGGGTTTCGATTCGGGCGCGCAAAACTGAGGAATTCACCGGCTTTGTCACAAAATCATCCGCGCCAGCCTGAAGACATGAGACCTCGCTCTGTTCGCTACCGTGAGCAGTAAGCATGATGGCGGGAATCTGGGCAACCGCCGGGTCCGTGTCTGAGCGAAGACGTTGGAGCACCTCGGCGCCATTTAATCCTGGCATATCGAAATCCAGCAGCAAGACCGAAGGCGGTTTGTCGCGAATGGTGTCCAGTGCTTCGGAACCGTCCTTGCATACGCGGCAATTGTAACCGGCAGCACTGAGTAGTCGGGCCAACACTCTGCGACTCATTGCGTCATCATCCGCAACCAAAATCTCGGCATGTGAATTGTCGTGCATTTGTACTTCGGATTCGGATTACGGGCGCTGGCGTATTGTATTCGTGCTGTTCTTTTCAATAATCTCAGCAGCTTGAACAAAGCATGATTTAATCGTTGGCAACGCGTCGGAGTCCGGATACGATTACCGAAATTTTCATTATGAGATTTTCACTCCCGCTTGCTCTCCTTGCGGTTTTCTTTTTGGCCTCATGCGCTGAGGAGCCGCCACCGCCAACGACGCAGCGCCACAGGGCGCCCACTTACGCGTCGACGCAATCACAGGAATACCCGCCGCCGCAACAGCCATTTAATCCAAATGGACCGGTTCAGCCGGTAACTACACCTCCACCGGTGGCAGCATCTTCGCCGCCGCCCGCGGCTGCGCCGCAGACAAAGGTGGCAAAGGGAGATTACCCGTACGGGATCCCTGTTCCCGGCAAACCGCATTTAGTGGAAAGCCCGTATTCGCCTGGCAAATATATTGATGTGGAAGGATTCCCTCCCGGCACCGAAGTGAAAGATCCTTACACCGACAAGATTTTCCTTGTGCCATAACGCCAGCGGTCCCGGAGTTCCGATGATGCGGTGATCGTGAATACGGGGTTAGCGCAGCACATTTGTTTCTATGCGAACATCCGGCATAAACATCGGGAAGATTAGGTTCATTCTATGGAGTTGCGGGTAAAGCGGGCGCCTCGAATCGATCTCGAAATCACTGTCCCGGGCGATAAGAGCATTACGCATCGCGCGGTGATAATTGCCGCGCTGTCCAATGGGGTGTGCACGCTCCGGGGATTTCTTCCCAGCGACGATTGCATGTACACGGTGAACGCAATGCGCGCCTTGGGAATTAAGATCGAACAGCCCGAGCCAACCACTTTAATCATTCACGGAAAAAGGCGGGTCCTCACCGCTCCGAGCCAGGAAATTAACTGCGGCAATTCGGGCACGAGCATGCGGCTCCTCGCAGGTCTCCTGGTCGGCCAAAAATTCGAGAGTCGGCTGGTGGGAGATTCGGGCCTGTCCAAACGCCCAATGGACCGAGTAATCGCACCTCTTTGTGAGATGGGCGCGAGCGTCGTTGCCGAAGGTCCTGACGGGACGCCGCCGTTGCGGATCCACGGCGGGTCGCTTCGTGGAATTCAATACCGTCCGTCCGTGGCGAGCGCACAAGTCAAAGGCGCACTGCTGCTGGCCGGTCTCTTTGCAAAAGGCAAAACCACGGTTCAAGAACCAGGGCCGACGCGGAACCACATGGAAAAGATGCTCAATTATTTCCTGGTGCGCACGACAACGGAAGATGGCTGCGTTAGCGTTTTCGGCGAGCAGGTTCCCGAGTCCCGGGATTTCGATATCCCCGGGGACATCTCTTCGGCAGCGTTTTGGCTGGTTACCGCCGCGGCGCAGAGCCGTGGCCATTTATTGATCCGCAATGTTGGATTGAATGACACGCGAACGGCCATGCTGGGCGTGCTACTTCGTATGGGTGCGCATGTTCGAGAAGCCGTCGAGGATAACGAGCACGTCGAGCCGCGCGGGGTGGTGGAAGTCACTGGTGTGCCACTAAAAGCCACTGTTATTCAGGGGAGAGAAGTGCCACAGCTTATTGACGAGTTGCCGATTTTGTCCATCGCAGGCGTCTTGGCGAGCGGCAAAACGACGATCCGGCACGCGGAGGAGCTCCGTGTAAAAGAAACCGATCGCATTGCGGCGATCGCACATAATCTGCGCACGATGGGCGCGCAAGTCGCCGAGCTAAGTGACGGGCTTGAAATCTACGGACCGGCCCCGTTGCGCGGAGCCCGTCTGCCGAGCTTTGGCGATCATCGCATCGCCATGGCCTTTGCCATAGCCGGGCTGTTTGCTGAAGGAGAGACGATCATTCAGGACGCCGAATGTATTCGTGAATCGTATCCGGGATTCGAAGCCGTTCTTGAAGGATTTACCAACCCGAAACGGATGCAGGTCAGCACACCGGTCATCGGTTCGCTCCCTCCTGTGCCCGCACAGGAGAGCTAGTCAAATTTCGTTAGGCGCGAACCGCTTATGGGATCATATGCTTCGCAGCGCTGCGTGATCGCCATTGATGGTCCCGCTGCCTCGGGAAAAAGCAGCGTAGCGCAGAAGCTTGCGCGACAGATCGGCTTTATCTACGTCAACTCCGGTGCAATTTATCGAGCGATTACATGGAATCTCCTTCAAAACGAAATTCGGCCGGAGGAGAGCGAGCGCATCGCTGAAGCGCTGGATGCAGCACCGCTCACATGCGTTGTTCGAGACGGCGAAGCGCGCATCGTTGTGGGCAACGTCGATCCCACTGAGCATTTGCGTGATGACCGGGTGAACGAGAGCGTCTCGCGTGTCAGCAAATTACCGCGAGTTCGCGAAATCGTTTCACAGAGACTTCATGACTGTGCTGAGGGCAATGACGTCGTAATAGAAGGCCGGGACATTGGATCAGTCGTGTTCCCCGACACGCCGTATAAATTCTATATCGACGCTTCTCCTGACGTGCGTTTGCAACGTCGCGCCGCCCAGGGAGAGCGCGACGAAATCACTATTCGCGATCGCGACGATGTCTCCCGAGCCGTTTCACCGCTCGTAAAAGCGAAAGATGCATACGTAATCGACACTTCGCACGTCACGGTCGAACAAGTGGTGACGGAGATAATTACCCGGCTCGAGCAAATGGGTTTGCCGATTAGAGATGTTCAGATCACGAATCGCGCCCTCGGCGAATGAATTTCTATTATTGGGTTGGTTATCATTTAAGCCAGTTGATTGGGCGATTCTTGTTTCGGCTTCGCGTCATTCATCGTGAACGGATGATTCAAAGCGGGCCGGTGATTTTGGCCATGAATCATCAAAGCTATCTGGATCCGCCGCTGGCAGGGATCACGTGCGACAGACCAATTTATTTTCTCGCTCGCCGAACGCTTCTTGATGTCCCTCTATTGGGGTGGGTTTTGCCGAAGGTCAACGTGATCCCGGTGAACCAGGAAGGCGTTGATCGCAGCGCCATCAAAGCCTTGATCCGTGTGTTGCAGGCGGGTAACGGCGTCCTGTTTTTCCCTGAAGGCTCACGCACGGTTGACGGCAACCTTCAACCCGCGGAACCAGGCTTGGGCCTGGTGATCGCCAAAACGCTCGCGCCGGTGGTCCCGATGCGGATCTTCGGCGCTCGCGAAGCGCTGCCGCGCGGCGGCGGCCGACTTCGATTTGTGCCGATTACGATCGTAATTGGCGAACCAATTCTGTTCACGGCAGAAGATCTTCAGCTGCCAGGAAAGAATTTGTATGCCGGGCTGAGCGGCCGGGTTATGACGGCCATCTCGGCGTTACGCCCGCAGTAAAGCGCACTCTGACCGCTTGCGCTGGCGATGTGAACTTGGATACTGAGTAGTGAATCTGCCAGACGAGGGGACGAAAAGTTTTCAACCACCCCAAGCTTCAAAAATTACGGTTCTGTTAATGGCAGTAATTATGATTTGTCTGGCTCTGCTGGCTATTTTTGCGAATGTCCAGCGTTCCCGCCGTGATGCTGTGAAAGTGGTCGTAGTTAGATCAACAACTTCACCTACGCCTCACCAGCGTTAACTTTTGTTTGACATCGAAAACCTCTCCGATTTGTTCGTCTACCGCTAAACAAGACTGCCCCACTGGTGATATGAAAAAAGCTTTTCCTTTATCGTTACTGATTCCTCTTGCGCTTGTTTGCTCGTGCCAAAAACAAGATTCAATCGCTGAACAAAAACTCGCTCAACGGAAAACGGAGTTGGACGCTCGCGAAATGGCATTGGACGAAAGAGAGAAAGCATTGGCGGAGCGAGAGAAATTGATCGCGAAACCGAGGGTTGCCCCGCTTCCTCGAGTAGCTCCCGCTGAGCCTCGACGGAGCGTGCCTCCTGATCTCCAGGGCCTCATCGGCAAGATGCAAGAGATGCAAAGAATGAGGGGACTTAATAAGGCAACAGTTCCTACCACAGAACAAGCTGCTTCGCCGATTCCGTCGCCCACGCCAGAGTAATTTCAAGGCGCTATTTAGGCGCTCTTCCTGAAACGTTCGGTGAATTTGTCGACTGCATGGCAAGATCACGTGCGTATTGAAGCGTGTCGATGGAATCGACGTTCTTGTCGCGTCGAACGGCCTTGATCCTCGGAAAACGCAATGCGAGTCCGCTCGCGTGGCGAGTGCTGGGCTGGATTGAATTGAAAGCTACTTCGAGCACGACATTTGGTTGCACTCTGCGATAACGGCCGTCGTTGGTTATTGTGTTTCGTTTGAAATGCTCCGTTAACTCCGCAATTTCTACATCGGTCAACCCGCTGTAAGCTTTCCCAATTGGCAGGAGTGCCCCTGTGCTTTCGTCGCGCACGGCGAACGTGTAATCGCTCAAAACATTGTTGCGTTTCCCGTGGCCAAGCTCCGCCGCAACAACGACTACATCCAACGTCGCTAATTCGCGTTTGAGTTTGAACCAAAACATTCCTCGCGTCCCCGGGAGATAAAGGCTTTCGGCGTCTTTGATCATCAGACCTTCGTTCAAACGCCGGCGAGCCGCCTGGAAAATTTGCTCGATCTCGGCCGCAGAACGCGCTGGCGTAACATTCGCCCTCTGAAATCGCGGCGGCAGTATGAGTGTGCCGAGTTGTTCCCGTCGCTCGCGAAGCGGACTTTTCAATAGCGAGCGCCCGTCCACCCAGAGAAGATCGAAGAGCACAAAGGTGACCGGCACATCCGCTGCCGCTCCGGCAAACAGATCAGCAGTCTCGTTCTTGCGCCCAAGCCGTTTTTGCAGATCGAAGAAGGTCAATCGCCGCTCTTCATCAAAAGCGATGATTTCGCCGTCAGCAATTAGGTCGTGGGCAAACCTCTCGGCTTGTTCGACCAGCTCCGGAAATTGCCCCGTAATTCGCCTCAAATCGCGCGAGAAAATTTCGACCCTCTCGTTGCTGCGATGAAGTTGAGCGCGAATCCCGTCGAATTTGTCTTCAACGTACACCGTTGTTGGGATGGACGATCCGAACTGATCGCGTTCAACACCGCCGCTTTCCGTGAACCGGGTCCAAACGGCATCTGCGCTCGGTTCGGGAGTGGCGAGCATGCATTTGATAGGACGAAAGATTGATAGCTCCGCACTGTGCAGCTCTTTCTGTAAGGCCAGCACCGCCGTCCGGCCGATATCGCCTAACAACATGTTGGCCTGTTTCACTTCTTCGAGCGAAACATCAAACGCCCTGGAAATGGCTTCTTCCACCAGACCCTCGCGCAGTCCAATGCGCAGGTCGCCAGTCAAAATCTTGACCACGTACTCGCCTTCGCGCGCCGATAAAATCGAAAATCGCTCTTGCAGCAGCTTTGCCTTGGCGATTGGGCCGCGCGCACGATGAAGATTTTGGAATAACTCGGCCGACTCAAGAATGCTGAATGCCTCGGGCCCCGTTCTACCATTGAGAACTTCGAATGCGCTCTTGCCAGCATCGCCGTGTTTGCTGGCGATTTCGTAAAACCCCGAATCGCCGATTTGAGTCGCGTTTTGCAGGGCACGGAAGATTACAGCCCATCCGACCTGTAATGTGCGCGGATCGCTTTGGGCAAACGCCCTGCCGGTGAAGTACGTAGTAACAATCGGAAGCTGCTCACTCGTTAGGCTGCACAGGTAATCGGACAGCAACCGAATTTTTGCCAGTTTTGCCGTAGTCGCACCGATGGTTTCGCCGATGTTTGCGAAATCCAAAAATTCAGATGGTTGCGTTGACTTGCCGGAGGGCCGCGTTGCGCCGGAATTTGCAGGCACCGATTGCGGTGCGGTTTCCGTTTGTCCCAAGCGTAGTTCCATCTGGTTTTCTTCGGTAAGCGCCCAAGCCTCGAGGCCACGCCCACGAAGATCAGAGGCAAAAGCTGCGGCAAAGCCGTGGAGCGTCAAGACTCGGTGTGGCTGCACCAAGTCAATGTACCGAATTAAATCGTCGTAATCCGCGTGATCCGATAGAGGGAATGCCGCGTCAACCTGATATCGATACACCGCGTGAGGATCAACAGCCCATCCACTGATTAGCGCTACACGTTTCCGTGCGATCTGCTCCAGCATGGGCGAACGGTTTGCGCTCGGTGGACAGATCAACACTTTGCCGGTGACGTCGTTCCGATTGTACCGCACGTATTTGCAGAACGATTTTCCGAGCTGTTCGTAGATGCGCGTCATTTGATAAACCGAGCCGTGCAGCATGGGAATCAAACCGGCGCCTTCAAGCGAACAGAGGATTTCCTGCGCTTTGCCTAACGAGTAACCGAGCAGCACCGGCACCTCGCCTGCATCAATCGTTTCCGCACAGAACGCGACCATTTGGTCGATCACCTCTTTTGTAGGCGGGAACCGATAACGCGGCACGCCAAAGGTGGTTTCCATCACGAGAGTGTCAGCACGATGCCACTCTGCCGGCTCGGCGGATCTGCTTGGACGCAGCTTGAGATCGCCAGTGTAAAGCAGCGTCTCTTCACCAACGAAAACAAGGCATTGCGCTGAACCAAAGATATGCCC
>DATARG010000048.1:0-6660 GCA_036264275.1 Candidatus Udaeobacter sp.
CGGATTCTCGAATCCGCAACGATTGGCGCGGTGGCGAGGATGTTTGCCAACTGCCCAAGCGAAACGTCAGAACAAACGCCGAGCAACGCCCGTTCATTCCTGGTTAATCCGACGAACGTTCGCCGCGCCGACTGTGAATCATTCAACCCTTGAATGCGCTTGTCTCCTTCGACGAGAAAGGGTCCGGACTGCACCGCGGCGAGAATTTTCTTGGTGTGAGAGACTTCACCGACACGCACGACGTCGATGCCTCGATCCGACTGTAGTAAAATTCCTGTGATCAGACGCGCACGGCGTAACCCCGAAAAAGTTGTGTGATCGACAACTCGCAAGCCGATCGGTTTGAATTCCGTATCGAAATAACCGCCATTGACGCCGCACGCGCATTTTTCTCGTTTCATCACCGCGGCCAGGCTTTGACCGTCAGGATTGTCGATGACACGCAGCGCAGTCGATTTGGCAGAGAAAATTGCCACATCGGCAGTAACGCGCTGACCCTCAGCGGCGTCTTCCACAATCACGTGCCGATGCTCAATTTGTCCGTGGCCGGGTTCCGATTCGGCTGAAACGATTTTCCACTCTGCCTGGGCCGAAGCGGCAAGCGCAACCGGCAGAAGCACAAGCGATCGATAAAACAACCGCGCGGCAAAAGCGTAGCAAAATCGCACGACTGGTGCCGGTCCTTACGCTTTACCCGCGTATTTAGCGAAGAGAGCCTGAAACGCCGGATCGTTCCGAAGCGGATCCCATGCAGGATCCAGTTTCAGACTTTGCGAAGTCACTTCGCTAGGACGACTCAACAATTCGTCCAATAACTCGATCGCACGCGCATTGTCGCCGAGGATCGCATAGACCTGCGCGACCTGCTCAGCAACCTGTGGACCTTCGAATGCATCTTTGCTTTCGGGCCGCAAATCCATCGCTCGTTGCGCTTCAGCGACGGCCGCATCCTTTTCACCGAGCCACGCCAGCAGTTTCGCGAATTGAACGCGCGAGTCCGCGTCGTCCGGTTTTTGCTTCAATTGCTCTTCCAAAATGTTTTTGGCTTTGAGGAACGCGGTGCGAGCCGCAGCATCATCGCCTAACGCCTTGTGAGCAATTCCCAACGGAAAATACTTGTAGGCGAGCGAACCGGGAACCGCTGCGAATGTATCGTCAGGCAAGCTGGCACCCAACTGCAAAACCTCCTGATACTTGCGCTGAGCCAGAAGAAAATTGGCTTGCCCTCCGATCATTTGAAGCCGTTCCTCGCTGCTCATCGGAAATGACTTCGCTTTTTCCATAATCTCCTTCCCAACACTGAGGTCGCCTTTCTCGTGGAAGGCGAGCTTGGCTTTGATACCCCACAAAGTGAACGCATGAGGATCTATTTGCAGAGCGCGATCGACGGCTTTATTGGCAGCATTGAAATCTCGCAGCATCTGATAATTGAAAACGAGATTTTGAAGCGGCCAGGTGTCCTTGGGATTCAAGTTCACCGCCTTCTCCAGGTTTGCGGTGGACTCGGCCCATTTACCCTGCCTGCGCTGGATCGCTCCGATGGCCAGGTAAACTTCAGACTCGCCAGGCAATGCTCGCTGTGCAATTTCGAATTCCTTCAGTGCGGCTTCGTAGTTGTTGTCCCCGTAATAGTATGAGAACCCCAGCGCCAGATGCGCCTCGGGCAGATCAGGCTGCAGTTGCAAAGCACGCTCCGCGAGAGTGCGGGCTTTTTCGCGGTGATTCGATGCGGCGTCGTGTGTACGCACCATCCAACTTTCCAGTTGCGAATAACGTGCCAGCGCGAGAGCAAAGTTCGGATCCAGCTCGATGGCGCGCTGATAAAGCTGCTCGCTTTGTTTCAACTTGGTTAAATCCTCCACGGCGCAGGACAGAACATGCGCTTGGACGAACGCGAGATACGCCTCGCCATTTTCGGTCGGCGGTCGCTCCAACCGTGATTTTTCCCCGGACGATAGCTTTGCCTGGAGCGCTTCAGCGATCTTTTGGGCCAAATCACTCTGGATTGCGAAAACATCGGTCACCTCGACCTCTCGGTCGTAATCGTTGGCCCAGACGTGCTCATCGGTGTTGGCATCAATTAATTGCACATTGACGCGCACCTTATTTCCCGAGCGGCGTACGCTGCCTTCTAGAATGTTGGAAACACCCAGCGTCTTGCCGATATCGCGAAGATTCGACGGCCGCCCCCGATACTGCATCACTGAAGTACGCGAAATCACTTTCAGATCCCCGATTTTGGACAAATTCGTAAGCACGTCATCCTGAATCCCGTCAGCAAAATAGGCGTTGGCCTGATCGTCACTCAAATTTTCAAACGGGAGCACGGCAATTGACTTGTCCACTTTGTGGGCTACTGCGCGTGGCAGGAGAAAGAATCCTGCGGCGACAGAAACCAGTGCGCCTGCAAGAGCAAGAAGAATCACATTGCGGCGCCGGCGCGATTTTGGTTGGGAATGAACTTCGACTGCCGAGGTGCGTTGGATTCCTGTCGGCGTTATGTCGAACATCCACGCCAGCACCAGCGCCACCGGAAAACCGACCAAGAGCATCGCGATCACTCCGCGAATCGCGGAGTTCGAGATATCAAAAACCGGAAGAACCTGGGCAAGACCCTGCGCGAGCGCCCAGCTGCCAACCACGTAGGCGATGGCCACCCGGTAAACTTTCCGCCGCTTCAACTCCTCGAAAAAACCGGTCATAACGTGATTGGGTTTGCGACGGGACGATACCAGCGCTGTTTAGACAGAACAACCGCCCCGCGCGTTCACTTAACACCGGTTGCAAAGACCGTCTGAAAATGGGGGCTCTGCTTCTCGCGGGAAACGACGCTCACCTCGATATCTCGAAAGCTGCTTTTCTCGAGCAATTGGTGTAATTGCACTTCGCTGAATCCGAGCCAGTGGTCCGCATATAGTTCACGCGCCTTTTCGAACCTATGGCTCAATAGATCCAGAATCGCCAGGCGCCCGCCGCGTTTCAAAACCCGGTGAGCAGCGCCAATCGCGCGTTCGGGATGGATGGCGTGGTGCAAAGCTTGACTGAGGATTGCAAGATCAACGCTACCTTTTGCGATTGGCGGGTTTTCAATATCGCCCAGCCGGTATTCAAGATTCTTGAACGCGTGTTTCTTCGCCAGTTGCGACCCGAATTCGACCATCTTCGGCGAATTATCGATGGCAATGACTTTGCGCGCTCGTTTAGCCAGCAGTTGCGAGAGTGTCCCCTCGCCTGCTCCCAGGTCGGCGACAGTCAACGGCGGGAGCAATGTGATCAGCGTATGCGCAAGCGCCTGCCATGATCGTCCCGGGACATAGCCCCGGCCGAATTTGCCAGCGAGTTCATCAAAGTATTTTCGCGCCTTATCCTGCCGCTTTTGAAGTACAAGCTTCAGGCTTGTGCGATCGCGCGGTCCTTCGGGCAGTTCGCGTGCCAAAAGTCGAGTAATCTCCGCTACGCGCTCACGCTTCGCGTTCTGACCGTTGTGGTTCGCGCCGTAATAAACATTCTTTCCGACGCGACGATCTGCTACCGCACCGGCACGCTTCAACTGCGCGAGATGACTCGAAATACGAGACTGGCCCATGCCCAAAATCTGTTGTAATTCAGCGACCGAAAGTTCCTCCTGTTCCAGAAGAAGCAGCAGCCGCAGACGTGTCGGATCGGCCAGCAACCGCAACAAATTAATGGTTGACGCCATGAATGGAGACTACGATATATCGACGCATCATGATTGGTCAATATGTCGCTGACGATGACGTTGCATCGTTAGATCCTTACAACGGTTGAACGCTGCGTCCGACGACTAATCCGATTCACGTTATAACAGTTTGAAGAATCACTCCTCCAACCATGTCCCGCCGTTACATCTTCTCATCTGAATCAGTCGGTGAAGGTCACCCCGACAAAGTTTGCGACGCCATTTCAGACGCCGTGCTCGACGCATGCATTGAGCAGGATCGAAATAGTCGTGTCGCCTGCGAAACGTATGCCAAATCCAACATAGTTATCGTTGGCGGGGAGATCACGATTCCCAGTTTGCCCGAAGAAACGCCGCTGGAAAGCGTCATTCCCATTTCGCACATCGTCCGCAGAACGGTCCGCGAGATCGGTTATGTCAATGACGATGACGTTTTTCATGCAGATAAAATCGCTATCCAAAATATCCTCACGAAACAGTCGCCTGATATTGCACAAGGCGTGGATGCGCGCGCGGTCGAGGGGAAAGAAACTGCAGAACAAGGAGCCGGCGATCAGGGCCTGATGTTTGGTTACGCCTGTGACGAAACATCGGAACTAATGCCATCCCCGATCATGTATGCGCATCGACTTGGTCGTGAGCTGACGCGTATTCGCAAAAGCGGGAAAGTCCGCTGGTTGCGGCCCGACGCGAAATCGCAGGTCTCGGTTATTTATGAAAACGGCAAACCCATCGGCATTTCTTGCGTGGTCGTTTCAACGCAGCACACGCGAGACGTAAAACATTCCGAGATCCGCAGCTTTGTTATCGAGGAAGTGATCAAAAAAGTTTTGCCCAAAGAAATGCTGACAGAGGAAACGCAGTTTCTCGTTAATCCGACCGGCAATTTCGTCGTCGGCGGTCCGCAGGGGGATACTGGCTTGACTGGCCGCAAGATCATTGTCGATTCGTACGGCGGAATGGGTCGGCACGGCGGAGGCGCGTTCTCTGGAAAAGATCCGAGCAAAGTCGATCGTAGCGCTGCTTACATGGGACGCTGGGTTGCGAAAAATGTGGTGGCGTCAGGGCTGGCGAAAAAATGCGAAGTGCAATTCGCTTATGCGATTGGCCATCCGGAGCCGCTCAGTGTTCATATCGACACGTTCGGCACACACACTGTCGACGAAGAAGCGATCGAGCGAGCCGTGCTTGCAACGTTCAGTTTCAAACCGGCCGACATCATCAAACAGCTGAACCTTCTCCGCCCGATTTATTCCAAAACCACAAACTACGGCCACTTCGGCAAGGACGACGATCTCGATATCACCTGGGAATCAACTGAAAAAGCGGCTGAGTTGGAGAAGGCAGCAAAATAATCCGCAGATTTCGCAGATTTACGCAGATTGGAAATGCAAAAAGATTCTCAGAGTCATGCAATCATCGGAGCCGCAATGGACGTGCATCGTGAACTCGGATTCGGATTTCTTGAAGCCGCTTACCAATGCGCACTAGCGCTCGAATTCCAATCTCGAGAAATACCATTCCGCGCTGAAGTTCCGCTGCCAGTCCGTTACAAAGGCAAACTGCTTACGTGCGGTTACCGGGCTGATTTCATCTGCTATGAGGATTTTCTTGTTGAGACGAAGGCAATCACCGAACTCACGCGTGTGGATGACGCCCAGTTGATCAATGAGCTCAAGGCGACCGGTCTACGACGCGGTTTGCTGCTGAATTTTGGTGCACCGAGCCTGCAGTTTAAGCGGCTTGTTCGAACCGCCTCTGAGAATCTGTGTAAATCTGCGAAATCTGCGGACAATCTTGAAGAAATTGCTTTATGAAAACACATTCAATGGAACGAACCGAAACCGACTACAAAGTCGCCGATATTTCGCTGGCCGACTTTGGTCGCAAAGAAATTTCTATCGCGGAAAAAGAAATGCCCGGGTTGATGGCGATTCGAGAAAAATACGCGCCACAAAAACCACTAGCGGGCGTCCGCATCACCGGATCGTTGCACATGACGATTCAGACCGCAGTTCTGATCGAGACTCTCACTGATCTCGGCGCCAGCGTTCGCTGGGCCAGCTGCAATATTTTCTCGACCCAAGATCATGCGGCAGCCGCAATCGCGAAGCGCGGCATCTCGGTGTTCGCATGGAAAGGCGAATCGCTTGAGGACTACTGGCGGTGCACCTACCGCGCAATTTCACATCCCGCCGCCAAAGGGCCACAACTGGTGGTCGATGATGGCGGCGACGCGACGTTGCTCATTCACAAAGGCTACGAGCTCGAGGAAGGCAGCGATTGGGCCAGGAGCAAATCAGCGAACAAGGAAGAACAAGTCATCAAAGATCTGCTGCTGGAAATTCAGGCAGAAAATCCGTACCGCTGGCATGAGATCGTGAAGGATTGGCACGGGGTTTCGGAAGAGACGACAACCGGTGTGCATCGTCTTTACAAAATGGCGCAGGAAAATCGGCTGCTCGTTCCGGCGATTAACGTGAACGATTCCGTCACGAAATCGAAGTTCGATAATCTTTACGGTTGTCGCCACTCGCTCGTCGATGGCTTGAATCGCGCGCTCGACGTCATGATTTCGGGAAAAGTCGCCGTTATTTGCGGTTACGGCGATGTCGGCAAAGGCTGCGCGCAATCGTTGCGCGGCCAGGGTGCGCGCGTGGTCATTACCGAGGTCGATCCTATCAACGCCTTACAAGCGGCGATGGAAGGCTACGAAGTCACAACCATCGAAGACACTCTCGGCCGCGGCGACATTTACATTACCGCGAGCGGCAACATTGACGTGATTACACTGGAGCACATGCAGCGGATGAAAGATCAAGCCATCATCGCGAACATCGGCCATTTCGATAATGAAATTCAGGTCGACGCCTTGAACGACGCCAAAGGCGTGAAGAAAACCAACATCAAACCGCAGGTGGACAAGTACACGTTCCCCAACGGCCAGGAAATTTTCCTCC
>DATARG010000189.1:0-12304 GCA_036264275.1 Candidatus Udaeobacter sp.
GACGAGGATCGCGAACGGCTGTCCGAACAATATTCCGAATCCGACGCATCCTGGGGCGGTCGATCATTGCGGAGGGATTTCGCAATGGAGCGTGATCAGCGGCGGACGAATGGGCCAGGTGATGGGTGAAGACGCGACAGAAATTGCGCCGGCGGCGACGGTTTGCACGGAGAATTGCACGGCGCAGAACCGAGTGAACGGCCGCGCGCTCGTGGTGGGTTTCCCATTCCCGGTGCCGAGTGCGGTGCAATTGCAGCCGCGGTTCCCACAACTTTCGAACGGTCAGTTCGCAGCGATCACCGTTTCGCCTTCAACAGTGGACGGCGGAGCAACCGCACAAGGCACGGTAAGCCTGGACGCGGGCGCGCCAGCAGGCGGAGTGGTAGTGCTATTAAGCAGCAACAATCCGAGCGCCGCGAGTGTTCCGGCGACGGTGACCATTCCGGCGGGATTTGTTGAGAGCACCTTCAACATCACGACGACTCAGGTAGCGGCGCAGACGGTTGTGACGTTGGGTGGAAGTTCCGGTGGCATAGCACGCAGCGTGGATTTGACAGTTAAACCGCAATCGGGGCCGCCAACGGATTCGCTCACCATTACGCGTGCGGAATACATCAGTTCGAAACGACAATTGAATGTGGAGGCGACAAGCACCAACACAGGCGCGACGCTGACCGTCTACGTGACGTCGACGAATGTGACGATCGGCGCACTCACAAATGACGGCAAAGGCAAGTCAAAGGGCTTGCTCAACTGGGCCACAAATCCAGTAAATATCATTGTGCGAAGCAGCAGCGGAGGAACCGCAACGCGCGCAGTGACTCTGAAGTAACGCAGTTCGTTTAACAACTCAGCCCTGCCATTCACTCGCCTGGGTGCGAGCGTTTGGCAGGGCGATTTGTTTTTATGCAAGCGCCTGGTTCGCCCGATTGCTTCCGCCAGCCTAACGAAGAAATGGATTTGTCAGGCGTTCCTGCCCGATTGTCGTTTGTGGGCCGTGGCCGGAAAGCACAGTCACGTCATCTCCCAAAGGAAATAGCTTTTTTCTGATCCCGTCGATTAGCAAATCGATGTCGCCGCCGGGCAAATCACCGCGACCAATGCTGCCGGCGAAAAGAACGTCGCCACCAATGAGCAGCCGGTCCTTCGGCGAAAAGAAACAAAGGCTGCCTGGGCAATGGCCGGGCACTTCCAGAACTTCGAAATTGGCACCGAGAAAACTTCGGCCTGGCGTTGCTTCAATAAGAAAATCCGGTTCGACTGGTTCGACTTCGAGCGCGAATCCGAAGTTCCGAAAGAAATCGCGATCGGAGATCATGGGCGCGGTGAGAGGATGACATCCGATTTGGGAGTGAAACTGCTGTTTAATCCTGGCAACGTCCTGGACGTGATCGACGTGCCCGTGTGTCAGCAGCAAAAGTTTGGGATGAATATTGAACGAGCGGACCCATTCGCACGCACCCTCAGGTGCGTCGAACAGGATCCATCCCTCCGGCGCCTCGAACAGATAGCAATTGGTTTCGAAGATCCCTCCGCAAAACGCCTTGTAAGTTGCAGATGCCATAGTCACGATGTTTTTGAATGTTCGGCGTTGTCGATTGTCTATTTCTACCCAATAATGCTGACTTTGTCTCGTCGTCTTGCGCGGCGCGGCGAATTCTGCGAATATCTAAAACCTCTTTTTTACCAATGAGATCATCTTTGCGACGATCACTTACACTTTGCACGATCCTTTTTACGGCCGCACTCGCAGCTCCGTCGTCACCAGCGAGTTCGAGAGAAACGGTAGCGATGTCTGTCGGCCGACTACTGGAGGAAGGCCATTACACTCGGCAAAAACTTAACGAAGAGGTTTCGAAAAAATTCCTCCAGACCTATCTGGAGATGCTCGATTTCAGCCATCTCTTTTTCACTCAGGAAGACGTTGATTCCGTTACTGAGAAATATGGCAACGCTATGGCTGGGGACGTGCTTATGGGAACGCTTAAGCCCGCTTACGAGATTTACGCGCTATATACGAAGCGCGTTGATGAACGCGTGGCCAAAATAAAAGAGCTGTTGAAACAGCCGATCGACTTCAAAAGCAATGCGACCGTCGAATTGAGCCGTCAAAAATCGCCGTGGCCGAAGAATGAAGCTGAAGCCGACCAACTCTGGCGCGGCCGAATCACAAGCGAACTGCTGCAGGAACATCTGAGCGAGCACCCGATTGAACCTGCGCCGCAACTGGTCTCCCGTCGCTATGAGCGTCTGGCCAAGAATGTTCACGAGCAGGATAAGGACGAGCAAATGAAACTTTATCTCGACGCGCTAGCCCAGGCTTACGACCCCCATTCGGAATACCTGAGCAAGGCCGACATGAAGAATTTCAGTATCAACATGGGCCTATCGCTCGTGGGGATCGGCGCCATGCTTCGCTCTGAGGATGGCTATGCCAAAATTGAAAGCCTGGTGCCGGGCGGACCCGCGCAGGCGGACGGAAGGCTCAAGGTCGGCGATCGCATCACTGCAGTGGCGCAAGGCCAGTCGGAATATGTCGATGTTCGCGAGATGCGACTCGACAAAGTCGTCGAAATGATTCGTGGAAAGAAAGGCACACGGGTCCGTTTGCTTGCGATTCCCTCCGATGCCACGGATCCGTCGCGCCGGAAAAATGTCGACCTAGTGCGCGATGAAATTAAATTGAAAGACCAGGAAGCCCGCGCCGACATCATCATCAAGAAAGACGAGAACGGTGAGCCGATAAAACTCGGCTGGTTGACCCTGCCTTCTTTCTATGCCGACATGGACAGGCACCAGAAAAGCACGACTCGCGATGTGCTCGCGTTGCTCAAGCGGCTGAAGAAAGAGAACATCGCCGGGTTGGTTGTCGATCTGCGTAAGAATGGCGGCGGTTCGCTGGAAGAAGCCCTTTCGCTGACGGGTTTGTTTTTGAAATCAGGTCCGATCGTTGAGACGAAAGATTATAACGGATCGATCAGGATTTCGTCCGATCCGGATTCGGGGATCGCTTACTCCGGACCACTGGTTGTTTTAACCAGCAGGCAAAGCGCATCCGCGAGCGAGATTTTTGCCGCTGCGCTTCAGGATTATGGCCGCGCGGTTATCGTTGGCGATAAGAGCACATTCGGCAAAGGCACGGTGCAGACCATCCTCCCGATCGGCCGGTTTGCTTCACTGCTGGGCAGTCATTCCGATGAAGATGGCGCGTTGAAACTGACGATTCAAAAGTTTTACCGCGTGGCGGGGGGCTCGACACAGCTTCACGGCGTGGCGTCTGATATCGTCCTGCCGAGCTTGAGCGACCTTCCTGAGTTCGGCGAAGGTGCGCTGAAGAATGCGCTGCCGTACGACGAGGTGGCCAGGGCGAAATACACCAAATGGTCGGACAATCATTCGCTCTTTATCGAGCAATTACGGCGACGTTCGGAAGAGCGCGTCAAAAACGATCCCGAATTTCATTACGTGACCGAGGACATGACTCGTTTGCGCCATAAGATCGACGAAAACAAGATCACCCTGAACGAAGATGTGCGGAAGAAAGAGCTCGCCGACGATAAAATGCGTAAAGAAACGCGCTCAAAAGAGCGCTTGGCGCGTAATCAGGAAGAGCCAAGCATCTATCGGGTGACGCTCGACACGGTCGATAAACCGGATCTGCAGTTGATCATGTATCCTGGGAAACTGGCCGAGGCAAAAAAGAACGGGACTGTGCCGAAAGTCGATCCCGACGCTGCTCCCGACGCGGATTCTGATCTCCCCGACAGCGCTACAGGCGACGGCGATAATAAGGATCCTCTAATCGATGCGGAGCGCGACGAAGCGCTCAATATTCTGGCTGATTTTGTCCAGCTTTCGAATGGGCCGAAGACGGCCAGCGTCAATACCAACACCAACGCCAACCATTAATTGGCGGAAGGCGACGTCACGATTGTTGCAGCGTGCGATGTCCCTAGCGCATCTGAAACACTGAATCTCATTCGCTGAGACAGCGGACTCTATAGCACAACTTACCGCCACCACATTTGGGGAGGCGGAGGCGGGAAGCCCGGACCCATGAATGGCCCGAAACGTGGACGCTGTGGAAAATCCCGCTGCGGTTGAGCTGAGTAATAGCGATTGACTGGGGTGCTGCCGAACACAGTGACGGGAGTCCCGACCTGCACAGCATTAAAAAACGCAATGGCGTATTGCTCTGGCATGCGGACACAGCCGTGCGAAGCAGGATAGCCCGGTAGATATCCGGCGTGCATTCCGTCCGCGCCGTCGAATCGCATAAAGTAACGCATCGGCGCCGGGATAAACTTTCCGCCACGCGGCACCCGCATGTCGGCATCCGCGTCAGCCACTACAGTGTTCCCGCTCGCGTCAACAATCTTGCCATACATGCTCGAGGAATGGTTGCGCTCCTTTTCCAGGACCGTGAACGACCCTGTCTTCGTTAGATGGCCGTAGCGTCCACTTGAAATGGGCGACGCGAGAAATGGACGGCCATTTTGTAGTAGATACGCCCTCTGTTCCTGCAGATCGATCTCGATCGAAGTTTCCGCGCGCACCAACACAGCTGCGCAGAAGAATACAGTGAGCCCTAAGACCAGCCTCATACTGCTTTTAAACCCGCGCGCCGCGCCAAAGTCGCAATCTACACCGCGATTGGCGCTTTAATCGATGGATGTGGGTCGTACCCGGTGAGTTGGAAATCTTCGAATTTGAAGTCGCGGATGTTCTTGACGTCTGGATTCAATTTCATGCGAGGCAATTGCCGGCATTCACGGGAAAGTTGCTCGCGTGCCTGATCCAGATGGTTCTTGTAAAGATGGAGATCGCCGAACGTGTGAACAAAATCGCCTGGCGCGAGATCGACGACCTGCGCCACCATCATTGTGAGCAGCGAATACGAAGTGATATTGAACGGCACTCCCAGGAAAAGATCGCAACTGCGTTGGTATAACTGGCAGCTTAATTCGCCATCCTGCACGTGAAATTGAAACAACACGTGACACGGCGGCAGCGCCATTTTTCCGATCTCAGCCGGGTTCCACGCGCTCACGATAAGGCGCCGGCTCTGCGGGTTGGATTTGATCTGCGCGATCAGGTGATCGATTTGATCTATGTGAACGCCGTCCGCGCCTCGCCAATCCCGCCATTGCGCACCATAAACGCGGCCAAGCTCGCCATTTTCGTCGGCCCATTCATCCCAGATCGTGACTCCGTGCTCGTTCAAGTAGCGAATGTTCGTGTCACCGCGCAAGAACCAAAGCAGCTCGTAGATGATCGATTTGATGTGCAACTTTTTCGTTGTCAGCAGCGGGAACCCTGGCCCATCCTCGCGCAAATCGAATCGCGTTTGTGCACCAAACACCGATAACGTTCCTGTCCCTGTTCGATCAGTGCGGTCACGACCGTTCTCAAGAACCAGGCGAAGCAGATCGTGATATTGGCGCACGAATCAAATTTTATCGCGGTGATCCGCGTTGGCGAAAGAGAATTTCTTGTTGCCAGAAATTTGTGATTGCCACGGACGTGATGTTGGCGCGTCTTCGAACAGATATGTGAGGCGAACGGAGTTTGCGAAATATGATTTAATTCCGGAGGAGTTGTGATTGGACGGATTGGAAAGATACTCAAACGTAGTGCCGCGTTGACGCGATGGCTGTTTAGCGGAGCTCTAAAACGAGCCGAACTGTCTCGGCTCAGGATTTTTAGGTCGCCGCCAAATTTCATTTAGTGCCTTGTGAGTAGGCATTTACGACTGTTACTCAGGATTGGTCCAACCCTTGCTAGAATAGAATACGGGTCAGTCTGCCGATCCGGGTTCTGCGGCTCGCCGGCCGACCTCAACAGAAAGGAAGTTTTCAATTTATGGCAAAAGTTTTAGGTATCGATTTGGGCACCACCAATTCCTGCATGGCCGTGATGGAAGGTGGGGACCCGGTAGTGTTGGAAAATAGCGAAGGCGCACGCACGACGCCTTCAGTCGTTGCATTTACAAAGAGCGGCGAGCGGCTGGTCGGCCAGGCTGCGAAACGTCAGGCCATCACGAATCCGCAAAATACAATTTCCTCAATCAAGCGGTTCATGGGCCGCAAGTTCGACGAAGTCTTCGACGAACAGAAACGCGTTCCGTACAAAATCGTGAAGGCCGCCAATGGCGACGCGCACGTGCAGGTGGAAGTCAATGGCCAGCTCAAGACATTTTCTCCCCCGGAAATCTCGGCGATGATTTTGTCGAAGCTGCGCGCCGATGCAGAAGCGAAACTCGGCGAAAAGATCACGCAGGCGGTGATCACTGTTCCTGCATATTTCAACGACTCACAGCGCAACGCGACGAAGGACGCGGGCAAAATCGCCGGCCTCGAAGTCTTGCGAATTATCAATGAGCCGACAGCAGCATCGCTCGCTTACGGTTTGGACAAGAAAAAGGATGAAAAGATCGCTGTGTACGACCTCGGTGGCGGGACGTTCGATATTTCCGTGCTCGAAATCGGTGATGGCGTGTTTGAAGTGAAAGCCACAAATGGCGACACGCACTTAGGCGGTGATGACTGGGACGCGCGCATCATGGATTGGATCATTAACGAGTTCAAAAAAGATACCGGCATCGATCTGAGCAAGCAGCCGGACGCGGTTCAGCGGATCAAGGAGGAAGCGGAAAAAGCCAAGATCGCGCTTTCATCCACGCAGGAATACGAAATCAATTTACCGTTCATCACGGCGGACGCGAGCGGTCCGAAGCATATCCAGAAGAAACTGACTCGCTCGAAGATGGAACAGCTTTGCGATGATTTGGTCCAGCGCACTGTTCCGCCGGTCAAAGCGTGCTTGAAAGACGCACAGGTTACCGAACGCGACGTCAATGAGCTCGTGCTGGTGGGAGGTATGACACGCATGCCCAAAGTACAGCAGGTCGCACGCGATCTTATCGGCAAGGAACCGCATAAGGGGGTAAACCCTGACGAAGTGGTCGCGATCGGCGCTGGCATTCAGGGAGGCGTTCTTAAGGGCGACGTCAAAGATGTGCTGCTTCTCGATGTGACACCGCTCACGCTGTCGATAGAAACAGCCGGGGGCGTGGCTACACCGATGATTCCGCGGAACACCACTATTCCAACTCGCAAGTCGCAAATCTTTTCGACTTACAGCGACAATCAGCCAGGCGTGGAGATCAAGGTGTTACAGGGTGAGCGGCCATTGTCGCGCGACAACAAACAGCTCGGTGTCTTCCACCTCGATGGAATTCCACCCGCGCCGCGCGGTGTTCCCCAAATCGAAGTGACGTTCGATACCGACGCGAACGGCATTCTCAACGTCAGCGCCAAGGACCTCGGCACCGGCAGAGAACAGAAAATCTCGATCACCGGCAGCTCCGGTCTTTCCAAGGACGAAGTGGAAAAGATGCAGCGCGAGGCCGAATCGCACGCGGAGGAAGACCGGAAAGCGAAGGAAGCAATCGAAATCAAAAACAATGCCGACATGCTGGCTTATCAATCCGAGAAGCAGCTCAAGGAACTTGGCGACAAGATCTCCGGCGACAAGAAAAAGCTGGTCGAAGACGCCATCGCTGCGGTGCGCGACGCGATCAATCGCAACGACACCGACGCGATCAAGCGCGCTTACGACGATCTGCAGAGCAAATTCCAGGACGTCAGCGCCGACCTTTACAAGCAGGCGTCAGCGCAGGCCGGTCCGCGGCCAGGTCCGCAACCCGGGCCTCAAGCGCAACCAGGCAGTGGCGCAGAAGAGGGCGCCGGTAAGCGCGAAGGCGACGTCGTCGATGCGGAGTTCGAAGTGGTCGACGACGACAAGAAGAAATGATTCGTGAATTGTAATTCGAGAATTGTGAATCGGGAAAACGCGGATTGCAGGGCGTCTGTGTCAGACGCCGCGATGTTCCGCGCCTGACAAAGATTTGCCGATGAGGCCGAAATTGTTTTCGGGTCGCCGGCGTAACAACAAACCAAGGAGTAAACGAAAACATATGGCAGCAGTTAATGTAAGACCTCTCGGAGACCGGGTGCTCGTGCAGCCGCTCGAAGAGCAGGAAGTAAAAAAAGGCGGGATCATCATCCCCGATACCGCCAAGGAAAAACCACAAGAGGGGAAAGTGGTCGCTTTAGGCACTGGCAAAATCGATGACAACGGAAAGAAAGTCGATTTCACCGTGAAGAAGGGCGACAAGGTGCTGATCTCGAAATACGGCGGCACCGAAATCAAAATCGACAACGAAAATTACCTGATCATGCGCGAGGACGACATCCTCGGCATCATTGGATAAGGAAATCACGAAGATGATGAGGGAATCGCTAAGGAAAGCAGGAAAGCAGGAACGGATTTTCGAATTCAGAAATTCCGAACCGAATTATTTCCTGGGTTCCTGAGTTCCTCAGAAATCTCTCAACAATCAACCAACAGCTATTAACTAAATCTTATGTCAGCTAAACAATTACAATTCGATGAAAACGCGCGGCACACGTTGTTGCGCGGTATCGAGAAACTGGCGAAAGCCGTGAAGGCCACACTCGGCCCGAGCGGTCGCAACGTCATTCTCGACAAGAAATTCGGCAGCCCTACGATCACCAAGGACGGTGTGACGGTCGCGAAAGAGATCGAGCTCGAAGATCCGTATGAAAATATGGGTGCACAGCTCGTGCGCGAAGTTGCGTCCAAAACGTCCGACGTCGCGGGCGACGGCACGACCACTGCAACGATCCTCGCGGAATCCATTTACCGCGAAGGTCTGCGCAACGTCACCGCCGGTGCGAACCCGACTTCGTTGCAGCGCGGGATCATGAAAGGTGTCGAAGCAATCACAGAAGAGCTGAAAAAGCTCTCGAAGAAAGTCAGCGATCGCACCGAGATCGCACAGGTCGCAACCGTTTCGGCTAACTGGGACAAGACGATCGGTGAAATCATCGCCGACGCCATGGACAAAGTCGGCAAGGACGGCACCATCACGGTCGAGGAAGCCAAATCGATCGAGACCACGTTGGAAGTGGTCGAGGGCATGCAGTTCGACAAAGGCTATCTGTCGCCCTACTTCGTGACCAACGCGGAGGCGATGGAAGCCATTCTCGAAAACGCTTACATCCTCATTTACGAGAAAAAAATCTCGAGCTTGAAGGATCTCCTTCCGCTGCTCGAGAAAGTCGCGAAAGCCGGACGTCCGCTCCTCATTATTTCCGAGGACGTGGAAGGTGAAGCGCTAGCGACCCTGGTCGTGAACAAATTGCGTGGCACGTTGCAGGTCTGCGCGGTAAAAGCTCCGGGCTTTGGCGATCGTCGCAAGGCGATGCTGGAAGACATCGCGGTGCTGACCGGTGGCAGACTGATCAGCGAAGACCTCGGTATCAAGCTTGAGAACATCAAGCTCGACGACATGGGCAGGGCCAAGCGCGTCACAGTGGACAAGGAGAACACCACCATTGTCGAAGGCGAAGGCAAAAAAGCCGATATCCAGGGCCGCGTTGCCCAGATTCGTCGTCAAATCGAAGAGACGACCAGCGATTACGATCGCGAGAAATTGCAGGAGCGACTGGCGAAGCTCGCGGGCGGCGTTGCGGTCGTCAACGTCGGTGCTGCGACTGAGACCGAGATGAAAGAGAAGAAAGCTCGGGTCGAAGACGCGTTGCACGCGACGCGTGCGGCGGTTGAGGAAGGCATCGTCCCAGGCGGCGGTGTCGCATTGCTGCGTGCGCAGAAAGCGCTCGACAACATGAAAAACCTCGAAGGCGACGAGAAGATCGGCGTGCAAATCGTGCGCCGTGCCATTGAAGAGCCCACGCGTCAACTTGCCGATAACGGAGGCGCAGAAGGCGCGCTCGTTGTCGAGGAAATCAAGAAACGCAAAGGTAACGAAGGCTACGACGTTGCCACCGGCGAGTACACCGACCTGGTGAAAGCTGGTATCGTCGATCCAACCAAGGTTACGCGAAGCGCGTTGCAAAACGCCGCGTCGATCGCGGGCCTGTTGCTCACCACCGAAGCATTGATCACGGAGATTCCTGAAAAGGAAAAGACTCCTCCAATGCCTCCGGGCGGAATGGGCGGCATGGATTACTAAGCCGAAATCAAAACAACAATTTGGCTCGCGAAGAAATTCACGAGCTAACGAACAGCCGAGCTCGCAAGGGCTCGGCTGTTTTACTTACGGAGTGTGTTCTCATGATTACGCGCTAACTCCGTTGATCAATCGGAGAAATAGAATTTCCGAGGGCCTGTCGGGACGACGCCAACAGCAAAGGTTAAAGCTGTTTAACTTTTCATCATTCGCTGGCGGAGCGCGCCGAGCCTACCAAAGGCGTGACACAAAACAGCATCAAACCTTATGAAAAAGTTCATCCTTCCTATGCGGCTCTTGGCCGTCACGTTGATTTCAATCATTCTCGGCATTGCCGGAGATGTTTCCGCCCAAACAGCCCAATGGGTGAAGCAAATGGGCACGGGCGGCGTTAGCAACGGGGTGAGCAGCGATGCGGCCGGGAATGCTTATGCAACCGGTATCGTCAGCAATCCAGGGCTATTTGAAAATGTCGTGATCCCCTGCCAGGTCTCCGATGTTTTCCTTGCCAAGTATAATGCAACGGGAAACCTCGTTTGGGTGAATCTCGGCGGTGGAGACCTGCTCGATCAAGCCAACGACGTAGTTACTGACGCGAGTGGTGTTTCATATGTAGCCGGAGCGATCCAAACGAATAGTTTTCATCCCACGGCACAGTTTGGAAACGTGACTCTGACCGGCAAAGGTGATTATGACTGGCTGCTGGTGAAGTACGATGCAGCCGGTGATGTCGTCTGGGCGAAGAACGGCGGGAGCACGGCGGGTGATATCGCTTACGCCGTTGGCCTCGACGCCACAGGGAATGTCTACGTCGCTGGGCACTTTAGCGGCACAATGACCGTCGATGGGGTAACGGTCACAAGCGCCGGACTGTTCGACATCTTTTTGGCCAAATACACTCCCGATGGAACCTTGCTCTGGCTGAAAGGCGCGGGTGGAACTGGATCCGATATTGCGCATGGGCTCGTGATCGATGGCCTCGGCAATGTTGCGATAGTGGGTGAGTTTCAAAACACGGCCTTCTTTGACGCACGCTCCGTAAGGGCGTCCGGATTGGGCGATGCTTTCATTGCCAAGTATGACTCCGCGGGCAACAACCTGTGGGTGCATTCCGGAGGGAGCACGACCTCCTTTGCCGGCGATCCGGCTAAGGCGGTTGCGGCTGATTCTTCGAACAACTTCTACGTCACTGGTGATTACACTGGTACCGCGACCTTCGATGGTTTAAGTGTCACTAACACTGGCACGAGTGGGACGGATATCTTTGTCGTCAAGTACAACAACAATGGCGCCATTCAGTGGCTGCATCACGCCGGCGGACCGGTCTCAGATAAGGGTTACAGCATCGGGGTTGATAGCGCAGGTAACAGCTGGGTAAGCGGGTTTGCTGGAAGTGGCCCCGGCGTGGTTTTTGATACGATTTCGCTGCCACCATTCGGTAACGAATACATCTTCCTGGCCAAGTATGACCCTGCTGGAGTGGTGCAGTATGTGAAGCAGTACGCGGCCGGAACTGGACAGGATATCCACGTTCTTGAAAATGGCTGTCTCTACCTGAATGGCGGCGCGTCCAAGGGAAACGGGAATGAATTCGACAATATCAGCCTCATTTATGTCGATCGGGGCGGGTTCATCTGCCAGTTCTGTGAAACGCTTGAGCCCGGCTGCGAGCCGCCCCCGGGCGTGACTGCGAGTCGCATTACCACCAACGCAGCTCGTGTCACCTGGGACGCAATGTCCGGCGCGCTGAGCTACTCATTCCAGTTCCGCAAAGTTGGAACGACGCGGTGGAAGGCAAAAGCGACGACCATGACTTCGGTGAAGTTAACGAATCTCTTGCCTGGAACCTCTTACGAATACCAGGTCGCAACCGTCTGCGACGGAGAAACCAGTCCCTATTCCAGCATCCAGGTCTTCACAACGCTTCAATAACAACCTTCGAACAATTTCGGGGCTAAGCGACGGCCGAAACAACGATTAATAAAACAGCCTAGCTCGGAAGGGCTCGGCTGTTTTGCGGATTAGTTTTTCTTCGTGGTCTCCCTGTCCTCTGTGATGAAGGAGAAGTGACAAGTGACGTGGGACGAGTGATTAGCGGACAATGGAGTCACTCGTTCTAAGGGCGAATCCGGGCGTCGGCAAAGTTGTCATCGGAAGTTCAGAGTTTACTGTTGTACTCATGCCGTTCGCTCTTCCGCTAAAGAAGATGTCGCGCGATGAAAAATTGCGCGCGACTGGAGGCGCTTT
>DATARG010000194.1:0-4888 GCA_036264275.1 Candidatus Udaeobacter sp.
TGTGCTGTGCCGAGCGAATTCACATGCACATATTTTGCAATCTCAGGCATGTACCCGCCGTACGCGGCTTGGTGAAACACAACGTCGATGCCATCGAGCGCAGCAGTAATCGCATCGCGGTTCCGCATGTCGCCCTGAACGAATTCGGCCTTGGGATTCATCCACGCCGGCTTTCCACAGCGGTGCGTTTGCGGTTCGAGATTATCCAGCGCGCGAGCCCGCCAGCCTTCGCGCACGAGAAGGTCGACAACGTGCGACCCAATCAGACCCGCAGCTCCAGTGACAAGTGCGCGTTTCATTCGTGTAGAGGCGTTTTGTATCAAACGCCTTTTAGATTCGGCGCTTGGCAGAGGCGCCGCTACAACAAAATCGTTCGGCAGGCGAGCGCCCGTCCTACAATTTCTTTTGCCCCGCCAAGTTTGCCAGAAATTCTCGGGTATGCGGCGCGATACCTGACGGCGTCGTATCGGCCATCACATCGCTGCACAAACGCTGCAAGCTCGTGCCGTCATCAACATCATATCCGGTTGGCAGAAGTTGGATTTTCAGTCCCATCTTCCTCGCTCGCTGTATCGTCTGATCGAGCACGCGTTCGGTGCTCCAATCGATTTCCTCGAATAAATGCCTGTGCGGCTTCTTCACTCCAATCAGGTAATACCCGCCGTCGTCGCTCGGACCGAGCACAACGCGATCTTGATGAGTGCTTAACATTTCAACAGCCTCTGCAAAATTTTCCGCGGGCACAGTTGGACTATCGGAATCGATCAGACACACCGCTTCAAACCCGCACTTGAACAAATCCTCGACCGCGAAATAGAGACGCTCCCCGAATCTGTCGCCGCGTTGCGGCAACAAACTGAAATCGACCGGAAGAATATCGTTGTAGACCGACTCGGCGCCGACGGGGGTGTAAACCGCAAGTCCTCGCGCCGCTGAAGCCGCTTGGCTGGGCGAAGCGTGAGCATCGCTCACCGGGTGCTGGCGGCACGCACTCGAAATGGCAGCTGCTGTGTCGCGCAGGAAACATTTGTTTAGTTCCGCAGCTTCCTCCGGCGTTAGTGGCGGGACCAATCGCGTTTTCACTCGTCCGGGTTGCGGCGCCTTGGTCATTACCGCCAATGCGCAGAGACTGTGTGTGCTGCGATCGGGAAGATTTGGATCGAGAACGCGGACCGTTTTCATTGCTGCGCAAGAAAGTTTTTCACAATGCAAGAAGATGATTTGAATTTCCTTTTAAAGAATTTCTTCTTCTTAAGCTGAGTGAATAACAAGAATCTCTCGCGGTGCTCGTCCTTCGCAAATTCGTGTGCAAATTAGATGTTAATAATATCTGCGAGTAGCAGCGGGAAAAGCTCCCTGGTAAAAACGAACCGGCAGTTATTAGGGGTTATTCAAACTTATTAGCGGATTGCTCAAACATGCTTTAACAAATTCGGAGTGCAGAGCGAGATCACGTTAAAGCGATGCGAAAACGCGTCGCACTCCCGCAGCGCTTCGCGCAAAACAGGCCACGTGCTCTTCATTTTGCGAAGGTTTTGGAGTGCGTGCGAGTGACTCGCGCCGCTTTTGCTCTTAGTCAGCTCACCCGCATGAGGTGCCGATGATAAACGGGCTTTGGCATATCCAGAAGATGCTCGCGTCGAAGAAATACGTCGACCTGACGCACGAGTTTGCGATCGCGCGGGCGCAAGCCGCGTGCACTCTTCAGCATTACAGCAACTGATATGGATCAACGTCGACAGCGACGGTGACGTCTTCGGGGAATGGCAGTTTGTCGAGAGTTTCGCGGACAAGACGACTGAGGCGCATGATGGCTTCGCCGCGGATCAAAATATGAAAACGAAATTGGCCTTGTAACTTCTCCAGTGGCGCGGGCGTTGCATCGCCCAATATAAATTCTTCGGGCAACGCTTCGCTTAGGCGGCGTTTTAATGTTTCGGCCGAAAGTTTGGCCCGGCCTTCGTGAGCAGAACGCACGGTGATCAGGATCGCGTGTTTGAATGGCGGAAAATCGCAGCGTTCGCGGAACTCAAGTTCCTGCTGGAAATAGCCGGCAAAATCGTGGTGGCGCGCAAACTGGATCGAGGGACTGAACGGCGTGTAAGTTTGCACGAAAACTTCTCCGGGTGTTTCGCCGCGACCAGCCCGTCCGGCTACCTGGGTCAGAAGTTGAAATGTGCGTTCGCCGGCGCGGAAATCGGGCAGATGCAGGGCGAGATCGGCGTTGATGATTCCGACAAGCGTTACGTTTGGGAAATGCAGGCCTTTCGCGATCATTTGTGTCCCGACGAGAATATCAATCCTGCCGGTGCGAAAACTTCGCAGCGTTTCGCGATACGCTTCCTTGCGCGTCATCGAATCCGCGTCCATGCGACGCACCACCGCTTTGGGAAAGATTTGGGCAACTGTTGACTCCACTTTTTCGGTACCGAAACCATGATAAATCAGCGCGTCTTGTCCGCAGGCCGGGCATTTTTTCGGAACAGCCGCTGTATGCCCACACAAGTGACAGCTTAACCGTCCTGCGACCGCAGGGTGTCGGTGAAACGTGAGCGCGACACTGCAATTAGGACAATTGCGCGCTTCGCCACAATTGCTGCACAGCAGCGACGTAGAAAACCCGCGTCGGTTCAAAAACAGAATTGTTTGCTCTCGTTTCTCGAGCCGATCGGCAATGGCTTGCGACAATTTCTCGGAGAGAATGGCGGCTTTCTTTTCCTTGCGTCGTTCCTGCCGCAGGTCGACAACACGTATCAGCGGCATCTGTTTTTGGTCCACTCGCTGTGTGAGCGTAACGAGCCGGTACTTTCCGGTCGTCGCGTTGTGATAACTCTCCAGTGATGGTGTAGCGCTGCCTAAAACGACGACGCATTCTTCGATTTTCGCACGGACGATTGCGACATCGCGCGCATGATATCGCGGCGCCTCCTCCTGTTTGTAAGTTGTTTCGTGTTCTTCATCGACAACGATCAGTCCGAGGTTTTTCAGCGGCGCAAATACTGCGCTACGCGCGCCGATTACGATCCGGGCGCGTCCAGAATGGATTTTGTGCCATTCATCGTGGCGTTCCCCCTCAGACAGATGGCTGTGTAAAACGGCGACGGTATCCTGGGCCTCAGCGAACCTTCCTTTGAAGCGCTCCACAGTTTGCGGCGTGAGCGAGATTTCGGGGACGAGAACAATTGCCGTGCGTCCGCGGTCGAGCGCCGCGCAGATGGCTTGGAGATAAATTTCCGTTTTGCCTGAACCGGTGACACCGTGGAGCAAGATCGGACGCGCGTTCTCAGGCGCGTTGAGTGCTTGATCGACCTCGCTTAATGCGTGCGTTTGCTCCTCATTTAGGACGAGATTGGACGTTGCGATGAACTGTTCGTCGCCATGGGGATCGCGCACCACCGCTTCCTCGCGCAATTCGGCGAGACCCCGCTTTACGAGTGCGCGCAACGTCTGGTTTTCGAGCGAGGCTTGCCGAAGGAGTTCCGCTGCGCGTATCGGCTTTTCCAAGTTTGCGATTACTTCCAACAACTCGGCTTGCCTTGGCGCGCGTCTTCGCAGTTTTTCCATCTCACCTGGATCGAGGTTACGCGCAGGTTGCACGAACAACTGTTTTTTCCAGCTGACTTCCGCGCGCCGAATGACTTGCGGGAGCACGCTGCGCATTACTGCTTCGATCGGGCAGCAATAATAGATGCCTATCCATCTCGCCAGTTCGAGCAACTGCTCACTCAACGTCGGAGTATCGCCGACGATTGCTTCGATCGGTCGGATGCCTTTGGCTTCGCTTTGCTCAGGAGTCGCAACGACTGTCGCCAGCGCCGATTTGTCCCGGAACGGCACCCGCACGCGTGAGCCGACGCTGACCCGCACGGCTAGAGTTTCCGGCACGGAATAATCGAGCTCGCGATGGATTGCCCGATCGACGATAACGCGAACGTAACGCGTACCATGCTCATGATTCATGCTCGTGCTGGTGCTCGTAATTTTGTAATTTTGTAATCGGCTATTGTAGCACGAGTTGAATGATACAAATCCTGTTCAAACTGGTTCTGTGTGTCTTGCTGGCAATCGCTGCGGCCTTCGTTTATCTCGCAGTGAAATCCGGAGATCCGCTGTACGCGTTTTACGAATGGATGAGTCCCGCCCGGTTCCATCAGTACGATCGGCTTATCCTGAGCGTCGCCTTAGAACATCATCTGGACCCGATGTTGGTGAAAGCCGTCGTATGGCGTGAGAGCCGGTTCGATCCAAAAAAGCACGGCACTCATGGAGAACGCGGTTTGATGCAGGTGAGCGAACGAGCGGCGAACGAATGGGCGCGCGAAAACAAGATCGCCGGTTTTAATCCTGATCAACTTTTTGAACCAAAGACAAATCTGGAGGCGGGGACCTGGTATTTGCATCGCGCCATGGAACACTGGACCCATCAGTCCGATCCAATTCCCTTTGCTCTGGCGGAGTATAACGCCGGCGCCAGTCGTGCCCAGCGCTGGAGCGGTGGAAACGGCCTTGCCGAGATACCGGAGCAGCAGTTTCTTCAAAAGATCGATTTCCCGGCAACGCGTCGATACGTCGAATCGATTATCGACCGCTACCAATTCTACCGGCGTCGAGGGCGCATGTAACGAGAGACTACGTGCAGATGACGGGAGTCGCTATGCCACCCCGTTTTTCGACTTGTGCAGTAAGAATGTGTAACTAGAGTTTGCGACTTCTTTGTGGCGGAATGCGAGGCGATTTTTACATAAGAATTTTTGGCTTTGTTTGCATCGTCTTCGGCCTTGCTGTTGCTGGCATCAGCTTGTCTGGACAGACAGCCGGCGCGAATGCAGAACGATTCGAAGCGGGAGCGGCTGTGCATGAGACGCACACCAGATGGGAGCCCTCGTTT
>DATARG010000231.1:0-4874 GCA_036264275.1 Candidatus Udaeobacter sp.
CATTGCGCTGAACCAAAGATATGCCCGGCAGGTATCAACATGAGATCGGTGCCGCGAACAGATAGTTTCTTCCCAAATGGCAGAGCATGCTCGATGCGCGAGCCCGGCATGCGGACCCGCATCAGGCGTGCTGTTCGCTCCGAAAGGATCACTTCCTGATGCGGCGCGATGTGGTCACTATGCGCGTGAGAAACGAACGCGAAAGCCTTTGCGTCCCATGGATCCAGCCAAAAATCTTGTTGCGGTAAGTAAACCCCGCGGTCATAGCGAACTTCGATCACGTAGAAAATTACCTCTCAATTTGCGTGGGTTCCATAGCACGCATAATTCCGAGAGCATCGTGGGTTGCACGTTGACACCAGCTTCAAGAGGCCGCTTTATTAGGAAAATGAGATTGGCCGCCGGATTTGGAATTTTGACTTTTTTGGCTGTTTCCGCTCTCGGAAAGGAGGCCCGGGAGGAGCCTAAAGTGATCGAGAAAGTCACGCCGCTGCCGGTGGCATTGGATCCAAACTTCGAGTTCCGAAAAACGAAGCTCTTCTTCATGAGTGAGCAAGGGCTCAAGCCGAGTGAGAGGGCGCACCAGGAGACGAGCAAGGTCGGCGGGAAATCAACTTCACCAAACCAGAAAACTGCTACGTTGCAGGATGCGCCCATCGTCTTTGAAAGGCAATATCGTCTTTACGGCGCAGTTAGCGGACTTGATCAACACCAGCGGTTCGGTGATTACTTCGATTTCTTTTGGCGGGTGAAACGCCCCTCAGATGTCACTGTGCGGCTGGAATATCGCCAGGATAAATTGCACGAGCATGTTCAGGCGCAGGAGATCAATTATAAAAACGTGCGTGGCACTCATAAGACTGAATTCAAGGTGATCGGCGACGATTACTTTGACGATGGCCGCGTAATTTCGTGGCGATGCCTGTTAATCGCGAACGGCCGAATCATGGCGGAAAACCGCTCGTTTCTGTGGGAATAAACGGCTGCATCGGCGCGCCGGTGTTTGCCCCCGCTTACGCTCTCTTTCGAACGTTCGAACCCATGCGGCTCATTTAACTGCCGCGTTTCGAATCAGTTGATGGGTGCGCCGAGAGGTTTGACAGCATGGGTTTTGGGCTGGTATCGTCTGAAAGAGTAACTGTGGACTCGTCAATTCAAGTTGGGGTAAGAGGGCCGACCGTATGGGTGAAAGTAGAGGGAAAAGGTAGTTTCCTCAATAGCGGCAACCTCAAGGAGTTCTCGCGCGAAATGTTGGATCGCGGATATCGCGAATTTGTTGTGGACTTGGCGGATTGCGCAATGATGGATTCCACCTTCATGGGAACAATGGCCAGTGTGGCGTTGCGCCTAAAGGAAATCGGACATGGCCACCTTCACATTGTCCATTGCGGTAATCGCAGTCAGCAACTTCTTTCCGGGCTCGGGTTGGATCAGATATTCGATATCCATAGCGATGGCACCGGTGCACCTGAATGCGAAGCGCTTGAACAAGCCTCGAGAAGCCAGACACTAGATTCCCGAAAGAGGGAGCAGACAGAAACGATCCTCGAGGCGCACGAGGCGCTCTGCGAGGCGGCGCCCGAAAATATTTTTCGCTTTAAAGACGTTCTGGATTTCCTAAGACAAGATCTTCATCACGAGACGTCTTCGAAGTAAGCTGGCCCTTGCGCAATGTGGCCGACTCTTCTCCTTGGACTCCTTGTCGCGTCTGTGGCTGGATGGGGTATCACGGCCTATGCCCAGACGCGCCGAATTCGAAGATTGGAGCGATCACATGAGGAGATTCAAGTGGAGGAGACGCTCGTTTTCGATTTCCTCCATGGGTTGGGCGAAGCGTTTCGGGGAACAATTCGACCCCAGGAATTGCACCGACTCATCGTAGAGGGGGCTGTGCGGATTCTTGATGCCCAAGGCGGCGCGCTCTACGTCACGGACCGGACAGGTGGCAAGGTCACACCCGCATTCATCTCAAAAGGTTGCCCGCCGCTGGTAGATGTTCCGCAACACATTTTACAACAAGCTGCTGCCAACCCTATCGCTCTTGAGAGCTTTCTGCGGCTCCATGCGGTTAGTGCGGACGAAGGACTGGTCGGCCACGTTTGGCAAACAGGTCAGGCTGTCTGTCTCAATGAATTTTCGGAAGCGCCAGAGCTGGCGAAATTGCGGGGAAGCGCTTTTGGCAGCGTGTCGGTTATGGCAACAGCGCTGCGATATGGCGAGCAAGATCTCGGTGTCCTGGCGCTCGCCAACGGTCCAATGGGTGCGCCTTTTTCGCAGGCTGATTTTGTCGTTTTCAAATCCATCGCCGAGCAGTCGGCCTTCGCGCTCTACAACGCGATCATTTATTCGATGGCGAACGAAAAGAAACGGCTGGATCACGACCTCGAAATCGCCCGGGACATTCAGCGGATCCTGCTTCCATCTGAAGCGCCCGCCATCAATGGGTTCCAAATCAGCGGAATTAATGTGCCGGCTCGCCACGTTAGCGGCGATTATTTCGATTACATCCATGTCGATCAAGAGCGCCTTGGCGTTGCAATCGCAGACGTTTCCGGCAAAGGCGTGCCCGCATCACTGATCATGGCGATTTGCCGCAGTGTGTTGCGCGCCGAGGCGGCCCGGAACCCCTCTCCGGCGGATGTTTTGCGAAAAGTCAACCGGCAGCTTTATCCCGATATTAAAGAAGACATGTTCATCAGCATGGCGTACCTGGTCCTCGATCATCAGAATGATGGCGTCACGCTTGCGCGAGCCGGACACGATGCGCCGTTGTGGTACCGGCGGCAGTCGCAAACGGTAACGCCAGTAAAGTCGCCTGGAATGGTGGTGGGAATTGACAGCGGAAGCGTGTTCGATAGGCTTACCGTCGATTTCCCGGTACCGCTCGAGCGCAACGATTGCCTCGTTCTCTACACCGACGGTGTGACTGAGACACTTAACTCCGAGGATGAAGAGTTTGGCGTTGATCGCATGATGCAGTCGGTTCGCGCGAGCGCGAACGATGGCGCGCAAGCGATTGTAAAGAGGATTATCGAGGACGTGCGCGAGTTTACCGGTTCGGTGCCGCAAAACGATGACATTACCGTGATAGCCATTCGCAAAACATGAAAAAAATTCCTTCCCCTGAACGCGACGAAGAAATGAAGTCCTCAGCCCAGGCAAGTAGTGCCGTTCCCGAAGATGCATTGGCAAGCTTGCAGGCCGATCTCGACCGGTTCCGCGATCTTGCGCTGCGCAGCCAGGCTGATTTCGAGAACTACAAAAAGCGCGCCGCGCGGGAAAAAGAGGACGCGGTAAAATACGCCAACAGCTCGTTGCTCCAGCGTTTAGTCTCAATTCTGGACAATTTTGAGCTCGGATTGACAGCCGCAAAAACCGAGAGTCACCAATCTCCGATTTATTCCGGAATGGTCCTCGTTCAAAAACAGCTGAACGATTTGCTGGAGGAAAACGGTCTGCAAACGATCGAAGCCGAAGGCAAAAAGTTTGATCCGAACGTGCATGAAGCAATCGCCCACGAGCCAGGCGAGGCCCCCGAGGGAGCAGTCATCCGCCAGGCCCGCCGAGGTTATCGGTTTAAGGATCGGCTGCTGCGACCTGCGCGGGTTGTTGTGTCGAGCGGCGCCGCAAAGCAGTGAGATTTCCAGCTTGCTTTGCGGATTAGTCTAATGCGTCACATAAGAGTCTCGCTTTGATGGCTACTGAGAAACGCGATTACTACGAAGTCCTCGGCGTAGGTCGAACTGCCGCCGCTGAGGAAATCAAACGATCTTATCGCAAGCTCGCAGTAAAATTTCATCCTGACAAAAACCCAGACGATCCGCACGCCGAGGAAAAATTCAAAGAACTGGGCGAAGCGTACGACGTACTGATGGATTCAGACAAACGCGCGGCCTACGATCGATTCGGTCACGCCGCGTTCGCGCAGGGCGGTGCTGGCTTTGGCGGCGGTTTTCATGATCCATTCGAAATATTCCGCGAAGTATTCGGCGGAGGAGGCTTTGGCGGCGGAATTTTCGACACGTTCTTTGGCGGCGGGGCTGGGACGCGTTCCGACGATCGGCGTCGTGGATCGGATCTGCGGTACGACATGGAGATCAAGTTGGAGGAGGCGGCTTTCGGCGCCGAAAAGACGATTGAGATTGAGAAGCTTGATGCCTGCGACACATGCCACGGTAGCGGCGCCGAGCCGGGCTCGCGTAAGACAACTTGTCCGACATGCAATGGCCGCGGACAGGTGATCAGTTCGCGCGGTTTTTTTCATGTTTCGCAAACATGCCCGCGCTGCCACGGCGCCGGCGAAATCATCGAAAAGCCGTGCCAGAAATGTCGCGGCGAAGGACGTGTCGAAAAATTAAGCCGAATCAAATTGAAGATTCCTGCCGGAATCCGGAAGGGCACTCGATTACGTTCACCGGGAAACGGCGAGGCGGGTATCGGCGGTGGTGTGGCGGGTGATCTTTACGTAGTAGTTCACATCAAGGAGCACAACATTTTTCACCGCGAGGCCGATGACTTGTATTGCGACGTGCCAATCCCATTTTCCATTGCGGCATTGGGCGGAGAGGTCGATGTGCCGACGCTTGAGGGCAAAGCGCATGTTAAAGTTCCGGCAGGCACGCAGAGCGGACAAATGTTTAAGCTCCGTGGCAAAGGCATCACAAACGTGAACGGCCGCAATCACGGCGATTTATTCGCGCGGCTGATCGTGGAGGTGCCGTCGCGCCTGAATTCAGAACAACGCCAAAAGCTCGAGGAATTCGCCGCGCTTTGCGGCGAGGAAAACACTCCACTGCGCAAAAGTTTCTTCGACCGCGCGAAGGAATTCTTCAGATAAGCGCCGCAAATCAGTGGTTCGCAACGCTGTCACATTG
>DATARG010000242.1:0-9447 GCA_036264275.1 Candidatus Udaeobacter sp.
ATCGTAATTTTCCTCGAGCAGAATAAGGCGCGAAAGCGCCGAACACTTTTGTCCCTGAAAACCGAATGCGGAATAAATTGAATACATGATCGTCTCATCGAGATCCGCGTCCGCATCAACGATTATTGCGTTCTTTCCGCCCATCTCGCAAATGACCCGCTTCAGTTCGCGTTGACCAGGACGGGTGATTCCGGCGGACTCCCAAATTTTCAATCCGATTTCGCGTGAACCGGTAAACGCGACTAGGTCGACGTCCTTGTGATCGACCAAATGCGCTCCGATCACCGAGCCGTGTCCTGACAAAAAATTCAACACGCCCGGCGGAACGCCTGCTTCCTCGAACACCTGCATGAGCATGGCGCCGCAGACGATCGACTGCTCGGACGGTTTCATGATCACAGCGTTTCCGGTAACAACTCCGGCCGATGCCATCCCGCAGAGAATCGCGACGGGAAAATTCCACGGCGCGATCACGAACGCAACGCCACGCGGCCAGTAGTGGTGATAACTTTCTTCGCCCGGAACCTGTTGCGTGAGTTTTGGCCGTCCGAGTCGCCGCATTTGCTGCGCGTAGAATGTGCAGAAATCGATCGCCTCGCGGATATCGGCATCTGCTTCGGACCATGGCTTGCCGACTTCGAAAACTTCTACCGCCGAAAGTTCGTAGCGCCTGCGCTCCATGATGTCGGCTGCACGCTCCAGCAACTGGGCGCGCTCCTCGACCGGCGTCCACCTCCATTTTTCGAATGCCGCGCGCGCAGCCTTAACAGCCCGTTCGGCGTCCTCGACTCCGGCTTCGGTTCCGTAACCGACAATCTCAGTCGGCTCCGCTGGATTAACCGAGGGCGTGAAATTGTCGGTCCAAATTTTTTCCCCTCCGATGTAAAGCGGATGTTTTTCACCCAAGCGTTTTCGCGCCTGGCGCAAAGCGCCCTGCATTTTGTCCTGGCTGTCTTTGTAAATGAAACTCACAAGCGGTGCGTTTCGGAAACTATGGCCATCTGTGGGATGAAGTGAAGTGCCATTTTTTACATTCGATCGACTGGCTGCGCCAGGATCAGCTGTTCGGGCTGAAGCGGCTTGGATCAGGTCTTTTGGATCCCGCAGCAATTCTTTCGCTGGCACGTTCTCGGCAAATTTAGCCCGTAAAAATCCTTCGTTTGACGTATTCTCAAGCAGGCGCCGAACCAAATAGGCCATGCCGGGCAGCATCTCGCCGATCGGGCAATATTCCCGGACGCGATACCCCATCTCCACTAAAGCGCGCTTGATCGGACCTGCCATGCCGTAAAGCAGTTGGAACTCGAATCGGCTGGGATCTATGCCGAGCTCATCCGCGGACGCTTGCGCGTGCGCGATGCTGCGGACGTTATGCGATCCAAAAGCAGCGGTAACAACGGATTTATTCTCAAAGAGCACGCGCGTAAGCTTTTCAAAATTCGCGTCGCTCTCGGGCTTCTGAAGAAAGACCGGGGCATTCGACCCGTTCTGCCCAGATTTCGTTGTCTCGTAATCCCAATATGCGCCTTTAACTAGTCGGACTGCGAACCGTGTACCGCGTCCACGGCCCCATTCGATCAGGTCGCGCAAGTCGGCCTCTGAATCCTGCAAATAGGCTTGAAGCACAATTCCTGCATGCGGCCAATCTTTGAACTCAGGCTCGGTCAAGATGGTTTTGAACAACTCGAGAGTTGTATTTTTGAGCACGTAACTCTCCATGTCGATATTGATAAATGCCCCGAGTTCGCGCGCGCGACGGAGAAGCGGTCGGAGCTTGGTGCTAACATGGGCGATCGCATCCGCGGGAGCACCTGGAGTGATTTGCGAATAGAGCGCAGAGATTTTGACCGACAGATTTACCACCGGGAAAAGCTCCGCGTTTTTTCCAAGGGGGTCCGCCCAGTCTCTTGTTTCGCACGCCAGTTTCTCCAGTAAATCACCGTAGAACGCTGCGTGTTCATCCGCCTCTGCTTCGCTCACAACCGCTTCGCCCAAAACATCTACGGTGAAGCCAATTTTTTGTGCGCGTCGCTTGCGCAATGTCGCTATGACGTCATCCGGATTTCGCCCAGCAATAAACTGGCGAGCCATGTCGGAAACATTCCACCTTAGGACAGGAGCGCTTATCCACGGGACGAGACGTGCCGCGCGCACCCCCATTCCAACGAGCGGGGAAAAATCATCGTCACTGTCACTGAAATACTCTTCGAGATGCTGAATAATCTCACTTGATCGCCGCAGTGACGGCAAGACTGCCACAAAGCGGAACAGTTGCGTTTTGAATCGCTCGTCATGCATCGAGAGCGCCATCAGGCGCTGATAAAAACCGGCCTTGCTGAAAAGTCGCTCCGGGTGTTTGTCTACCAGCTCAAAAATGCGGGTGCCACGCTGCTCGATGTCGCTCTGGAGCGATCTCATTGGCGAAGATTAGTCTGCGCTCCAGCGTTAGGCAAAAATGCAACAAAAAGCGATCGTCAGGTACAAAAATTTACTAAGAAACACGCTCATTCGCTCCCCGCTCTTCGAAATAGAAATGAAACTGCTGTACGCAATTCGAGGAGCAAATAGAGGAGAGATTTGCCTGGCAGATTCGGAGGCCCAGGGCTCCGCTGTCAGGCAATCTCTTTGTGCTGATTGTCAGTCGGCTGAACTCGCGTAATAGAGAGTCGATGGGCGCCGGTACGATTCGTCATCAGTTTGCCAGTGACAATACGGCGGCGATTTGCCCCGAGGCGTGGACAGCTTTGGAGCAAGCAAACGCCAGCTATGCCGCCTCTTACGGCGAGGATAAATGGACGGCGGAGGTGTGCGACCGCATCCGGGAAATTTTCGAAGTTGATTGTGACGTCTATTTTGCCTTTACCGGCACCGGAGCGAACGCACTCGGTCTGGCTCAGGTTTGCCAACCTTTTCACGGTGTGATCTGTCACGAGCGCGCCCACCTCCAAACCGACGAGGCGGGTGCTATGGAGTTTTACACTCGGGGAGCCAAATTGTTTCTGACGAAAACCAAAGACGGAAAGATCGACCTCAGTGATGCAGAAAAACTCTTCGTGCAACAGGTGGAGCTGCATGGGCACATGATGCACGCCCTCAGTATCGCGCAGGCGACTGAGCTCGGAACAGTTTACGCGCCGGATGAAGTTGAGGCCGTTGGCGCCTTTGCGCGGGCTCACAAAATGTTGCTTCACATGGACGGCGCTCGCTTTGCCAATGCTGTCGCATCGCTTGGCTGTGCGCCGAAAACGATCACTTGGAAAGCGGGTGTGGATATCCTCAGCTTTGGTGGGACAAAAAATGGCGTCGCGGCGGGCGAGCTGATTGTCTTCTTCGACAAAAGCTCTTCGCGTGATTTTCAATATCGCGTTAAGCAAGCTGGCCACCTCGGCTCGAAGATGCGTTTCCTCGCTGCGCCGTGGGCAGGTTTACTAAACGGAGATGTCTGGTTGCGAAACGCGCGGCATGCTAATCAAACGGCTCGTGAGCTCGCGCTCTGTCTCCGAAAGGAGGCGGCGATAGAAAATGCATTTCCGGTGGAATCGAATGCCGTATTTGTGCAATTGAACGACGAACTCGTGCGAGGTTTACACGCGCGCGGTTGGCGCTTTTATAAATTTGTTGAGCCCGACATTTATCGTCTCATGTGCTCCTGGTCTACCACTGACGAGGACATTGCGATGCTGGTTGGCGACCTCGTGGCGATTAAATAATTGAACAGATCGCCTGACGAACGATCTTACAAACGAGATGAACCTATTTGAACGAGCAATGGTATTGGTATTGGCGGCGATCCTGCTCGCCGGATGTGGAACGACTACCAATGTAGCAAAGACTTCATACCACGTGACACGCGATGTAGCAGTCGGTTCTTATCGCGTAGCCACCGCGCCAGTGCATTACGCTCTGCGACGCCACAGTAACGAGCCGACCATGGTCGGAACGACGGATGCAATCGAATCCGATGTGACCCAGCCCGGGCACGCTGCTCAAACCACGCAGGTGGCCTCGGGGCCACAGTCCCGGCAAAAGACTAATACGACAAAATCTCAAAAGCCGGCCAAAACAACTCCGCCGGTGGCTTACAGCGAAACGACCCAACCTGAACCAAGAACATCGTCGCCGGTGCAAGCGTCCAGTTCAACAGCGTTCCCGACTGCCAAGGCAGTGCCAGACAAACCAGGATACGTGTTTAGTCCATTTGATTCGAGCGGCAGATACGTCGATGTGAGCGGTTACACTCCGGGGACCAAAGTTAAAGATCCCTGGACTGACAAAATCTTTATCGTGCCATAGCTGCTGTAGCCGTCGCCCTAATGGACGACGTGAGCTCGGTGAATACAAAGACCGGCGTTATCCTTCGCGGGCGAAGCGGATACAGCCGAGTGGATTGCCGTCGGGGTCAGCGAATGTTACCTAATGTTATGCGAATTGCGTCGAGATCGTCCGTTTATTCGCTGCTCTGTTGGCTACTGCTTGTTGCTGTCGCCCCGCACGTAGTTGCCCAGACTTACCAGGGAAAAGAGCTCGTTAAGGCAGAGCTCGTGGCCGATACAAACGCAGTTGTTCCCGGCAAGCCGTTTACTATCGGCTTGTTGCTGCGAATGGCTCCGGGTTGGCACACCTACTGGAAATTTTCCGGCGACGCAGGTCTGCCAACGGAATTAAAATGGAAACTGCCGCCGGGCTGGAAGATCGGCGAAATTCAATGGCCCATTCCGTTGAAAACGATCGATCCCGGAGACATCGAAACCTACGGCTACACAGATGAAGTTTTGCTAATGCAGGAAATAACGCCGCGGTCAAAGCTCGACGATTCCTCAGTGAAGCTTTCGACCGAAGCGAATTGGCTGGTTTGCGAAAAAATCTGCATCCCGGGCGGCGCCACAGTGCAGTTGGATTTGCCTGTAGCGTCAACAAATCAGCCGGCGAACACGGACGTTTTCGCGCGTCATCGCCGTTTGCTTCCTCAAAATCTTCCTGGACCTAATGTGGCGCGTGTCGATTGGAGCCGGGTTGGATCCGATCTCCGCTTAAAAATCACGAGCGAAACTTTGGCGAAATATGCGGCACTGGATTTTTTTCCGTTGCCGGAGCAGGAGACGATCGTTGGCCATCCTGCGGTCCAATCGCGGAACAACAATGAAATTGTTTTTCGCGTTCCGCTTGAGTCGGCGCCTAAAAATCTGTCGTCGATTGCAGGTCTCGTTGTGTTTTCGCAGCAACCAAATGGCGATGATCGCGCGGCGTGGCAGGTGACGAGTGCGCCCGCTCTTTCGGCGAGCCGTCAGGCCCCGGCGCGCGGAGTTTTCACCTTTCTGCTCTTTGGTTTTCTCGGGGGATTCATCTTGAATTTGATGCCGTGCGTGTTGCCGGTGATTTCGCTCAAGATTTTCGGTTTTGTCCAACAAGCGGGCCAGAGCCGGCAAAAAATCTTCCGCAGCGGTATTGCGTTCGTCCTTGGAATTTTTGCGTGGTTCGTCGCGCTGGCGATTCTACTGATCGCACTTAAAGGTGCCGGGCGTGACGTAACCTGGGGCGGATTTCAGTTCACGAATCCTTACTTCGTCCTGGTCTTAAGCGTTATTGTACTCGTGTTTGCGCTGAATCTCTTCGGCGTGTTTGAGGTTTCGTTGCCACAATCGGTTACGCGCAGTTTGCTTTCGACCAGCGAGCGGAAGGATCTGCTCGGTTCATTTTTCCAGGGCGTCTTCGCGACCGTGCTGGCCACGCCGTGCACGGCGCCATTTCTCGGAACCGCGCTCGGCTTCGCGTTCACGCAATCAGCAGTGATCATTCTGGCGATGTTCATCGCCATCGCTGCTGGTATGAGCGCGCCATATCTGCTTTTGAGCGCGCAGCCTGCGTGGCTGCGGTTTTTGCCAAAGCCAGGACCTTGGATGCTGCACCTGAAACAGTTCATGGGCTTTCTGCTTTTGGCGACGCTGCTGTTTCTGCTTTACGTACTCGGTGCGCAACGCGGCTTGGAAGGAGCCATCTGGGCGAGCTGTTTTCTTCTTGTAATCAGTATCGCCTGTTGGATGAAAGGCGCGTTTGTTCTGCCAACAGCGTCAGCGATGAAGCGAAGCATCGTGCTCCTGCTCATGCTCGCGCTCATACTCGGAGGCGGCCTCTATTTCATTGGTGACAAATTTCAGTCCGAAAAAATTGCTTCTGCAGATTCACAGATCCGGGGTGACTGGCAGCCGTTCACGCCCGAACGTTTGCAAACTGAACTGGAGCAAGGCCGCACCGTGTTTGTCGATTTCACCGCCGCGTGGTGTCTTACGTGCAAATTCAATGAAGCCAGTGTTCTTGAAGCTCACGATGTGCGAGAGGCGTTTCAGCGTCACGGGATTGTGAAATTGAAGGCCGATTGGACCAACGGAGATCCTATAATCACAAAACTATTGCAGCAGTTCGGCCGGCCGGGGGTTCCACTGTACGTGCTTTATCCCGCGAAGAACGAAGAGCCAATTGTCTTTCCAGAAGTGCTTACCAAAGGGATGATCCTGGACAAGCTCGAAACTGTGGCACGTCGGGTCGCGTCAGAATGATCAGGTGGTCGAAGATTTGAGCCGCCTCACGTTGCAATTCTTCCCGCCACCACGATTGTTTTAATCGAAGAACATTAAACGTCTCGGCAACTCTGCTTTCTAATAGCTCATATGAATATGAAACTACTCTTAACCGCCCTTACCTCACTGATCGGAACCGCAGTCTTTGCCGCCGATGCGCCGTCCGTTGGAAGCGCCGCCCCGGATTTTTCGCTGCCGGACGCAAGTGGCAAGGCGCATTCACTGTCGCAATATAAGGGCAAGTACGTGGTGCTTGAATGGTTTAATCCACAGTGCCCGTTCGTGAAAAAGCACTACGGCAGCAGCAACATGCAAAACCTGCAGAAGGAGTTCACTGACAAAGGCGTCGTATGGCTGACCATCGATTCCAATGCGCCCGGGACGGAGGGAAATCTAACGCCGGAAGAGGCGCAAAAAATCGCCACGTCATGGAAGACGCATGAGACCGCGCTGCTGCTGGATCCCGAAGGCAATGCAGGCCGTGCTTACGGTGCGAAGAACACGCCGAACATGGTCATCGTCAATCCAGACGGGAAAATCATTTATCATGGGGCAATTGACAGCAAGGCCACGCCAAACCCATCTGATATCCCGAGTTCTACGAACTACGTGAAGGCGGCGCTGGATCAATCGTTAGCAGGCAAGTCCGTCGCGACGCCAGAGACGAAGCCGTACGGTTGCTCGGTCAAATACAAGTCTTCATAGAATTCCTGCTCTGCGGGATTCGAAACTTTCAAGCGGCGGTCCAAATGGGGCCGCCGCTTTTCTTTTGTTTTGGAGTGCGGCGCCGCTGCGCCGCTTCTAACCTTAGAGCCCAACTGCTATGGCGTCTGGTGAGTCTAGAACCTTCGTCGCTGTGAACGAACGCGTTCTAATTTTGCTGCTCTCCATCGTCGCGGCGCTCCGCGTATTCATTTTCTCCGCAGCATTCCCGTTCTTCAGCAACATCGATGAGGACCTGCATTTCGATCTGATCACGCAATATTCGCATGTCCAGATCCCCGGCCGCTTTGATGGGCTAAAGGAAGAAACGCTGAACTGGATTGTTCTCTACTCTTCGCCGGAATTCCTCTTTCCGCCGGAGCATTTTCCAGATAAGAAATTTCCGGCGCCGCTGTGGAAAGAGCCGTGGTCGAAAGTTGAACCGGAGATTGCGTCAACACGAGCGGCATGGAGCACCGAAATCAATTTCGAATCATCTCAACCACCGCTGTATTACGCGTTCACTAGCGCGTGGTGGTGGATTGGAAAGCGGATCGGATTTGCCGGGCTTCAATCGTTGTACTGGCTTCGCTTTCTGAACGTTCCGCTCGTCGCAATGATGGTTTGGCTTGGGTATGTAACCGCCCGCACGATTGCGCCGGAGCGCGTCAATCTGCGCATAGGCGTACCGCTATTGCTGGCTTTTATTTCGCAGAGTGTGTTCTACGCAATGAACAATGACGTGCTGTCGCCGGTTTGCTTCGGCGTGTTGTTCGTTTGCATGTTGCGATGGTTGCGAACGAACGCGCCAAGTCTTTTGCTGGGAGCGCTCACAGGTCTGGCGATTACAGCCGCTTGTCTCACCAAGCTCTCCAACTTGCCGCTAACGGCAGCCGCCCTAGCGGTGATCATCGCCAGATCCATTAGGATCATTTTACGAGATCCTCGCGCCGGGCTGATCGCACTTGCCGCGCTGATTTCGTGCGCCGCAATTCCGGTCGGCGCTTGGATGATGTGGACAAAATTTCATTTTGGCGATCTGACCGGATCGGCAGCGAAGATCGTCTTGCTCGGTTGGACGCGAAAGCCGTTCAGCGATTGGTGGCAGCATCCGATTTTCACGCCACAGGGTGTGTGGACTTTCTGGTCGGATTTAGTCGCGAGTTTCTGGCGGGGAGAAGTTAGTTGGCACGGTGAGCCGTTGCGTTGGCCTGGCGCCGACGGACTCTACGCGGTCTCGTCGTTGCTGTTTCTTGCAACGGCTGTTGCAGGCTTACGAAAGGAAGCTGGGCTTTCCATGTTCCAGCGACAGGCAATTGGAAGCGCAATTTTGATTTTTGCGGCCGGCGTTGCATTTCTGGCGCTGCTCTCGATTCAATTCGATTTCGGGAATTGCATCAACCCATCAAGGGAACATCCTTATTTCACATCTGGTCGATTGCTGAGCGGCGCGCTAATTCCGTTCGCCATCGTCTATGTGTATGGCGTTTCGTGCGTGTGTCGTCGGATCAACGCCGCATTGCCGCTCGTCGTGTTAGGATTGGTCGTCGTGTTCATGACGATCTCGGAAATTCTCGTGGACCGGGTCGTATTCGCGAGCGACCACAATTGGTTTCACCTTTGAAACGTCTGCACTCGTTCCAGTGCGATTTGAGATTACACGACGCCGCGTTTACCCCGCGGTGACATCCGCGCCACCCATCGCAAAACGGGCAGCGGCATTAATCGCGCGAGAAGCATCAGCAGTTTCATCGCGAATCCCGGAATCACGAGCGGCCGGTCTGCTTCGAGCGCTGCGAGCGCATCGCGCACCACCTGTTCGACCGTAACAACGAGGAACTTCGGACCGATATCCGGCTGCACTCCCTCGCGCTTGGCGACTTGCTGGAATTCCGTTACCACAGGACCGGGACAAAGCGCGCATACGTTTACCCCCGTTCCGCGGAGCTCCGCTCTAAGCGCTTCGGAGAAACTTGTCACATACGCTTTCGTGGCTGCGTAAACAGCGGAGCCGGGGATCGGAAGAAACCCAGCCGACGAGCTGACGTTTAGAATGGCGCCGCGATGCTGTGCGATCATCTGCGGAAGAAAGTGACGTGTAACCAACGTAAGCGTCGCAACATTTACGATCGTCATTTCCTTGTCGCGATCGGAATTGCTTTCGGCAAAA
>DATARG010000244.1:0-10060 GCA_036264275.1 Candidatus Udaeobacter sp.
GGCCACCGATGTTTTTCCCACTGTGATTCTCGAAGCCATGGCTTCGGCGCAGCCGGTTGTTTCAACTCGCCTGGCTGGAATTCCCGAATTGGTCGCTGACGGCCAGACCGGAATGTTAGCGCCCCCCAGCGAGCCTCCTGCATTTGCTCAGCTACTTGAAGAGTTGCTGCGCAACAGTGAACTCCGATTGCGTTTCGGAAATGCCGGCCGAGCACGCATCGAACAGCATTTCCGAATCGAGCAGACGGTCGCGCCGCTAATGGAGATGTTCGAGCGAAGTTGTAGCGGTCGCCATACGCCCGAAGTCGATATTTCGCGCCCGGCATTAATAGCCCCGGCGGAATCCAGTCGTAGTTGCGCTTCACAGAGCGAAGCGGCACCACGCATTGCGTATCTTATAGATCAGTGGCCTGACCCCGAATTGCCGCTGTTAGAGCGCGAGCTTGAGGAGATGAAACGGCGGAACGTGCCTATTCTCCCCGTAGTGTGCGAGTTGGATCAACGTGCCAAGCTCAATGTCGCCACGGAACGAATTGCGCCGTCAATACAATTTCTTCCAGACGCGACGGTGTTGGAAGCTGAATGGCGAGCAAGCTCGACTCTGGCGCAGCAATTGGAGGAAGACCGCGCTCAACAGAGCAGCCGCGCCCCAGGCGCAATTTTCCTCCGACAGGCGAGGTTTGGACTCATGCTGCGGAAATTACTTCAAACAAAAAACCTATCGCACATTCATGCGACGAGTTCCCGTGCGCTCGTCTGCGCGGTTATGTTGAAGAAGCTCCTCGGCGTGACAGTGAGCGCCACGATCGAGCCGCGATCGGAGTTACCGCGCGAGTGGATCCAGAACGCGTTGTCCGAATGTGTGGGCGGCCGTCTAAGCAGCCGGAAATTGGTCGAGCAACTCGGGGGAACGTTCTTCCTGGACAAAACAACATTCCGTTCTATTCCGCGGAAGACGCTTGGCCAAATCACTCAAAAGGCTCACATCGATTTGACCACAGGCTCGCGGTTTTGGCAGCAATGGACGGAGCTGCTTTTGAGCTGGAGCGGCAGCGATCGAGGATCGACAATCGAAACTCTAAAATGAAAAAAGCCATTCTGCTGGCCGGCGGCGCCGGGACACGGCTCTATCCGTTGACGAAAATCGTCTGCAAACAGCTGCTCCCGATCTACGACAAGCCAATGATTTGTTATCCGCTCGCGACGCTGATGCTCGGCGGTCTGCGTGAGGTGCTGATCATTTCCACGCCAAAAGATTTGCCGATGCTTCAAGATTATCTGGGCAATGGCACACAGCTTGGAATTCGGATCGAGTACGCCGAACAAGCGAAGCCGGAAGGAATCGCCCAAGCGTTCTTGATCGGCGCCAAATTTGTCGGCGACTCGGGTGCGTCGCTGATTTTAGGTGATAACATTTTCTACGGAAAACTCGATTTCTATCGCGACGCACTCGCCAGCGACAGAGGCGCGTGCATTTTTGGATATCAAGTTCGCGATCCTGAGCGGTACGGTGTCGTGGAGTTTGATAGTAATGGTAAGGCGATCAGCCTCGAAGAAAAACCAAAGCAACCGAGAAGCTCTTTCGCGGTCCCTGGACTTTACGTTTACGACGATCAAGTCGTTGATCTTTGCCAAAGTTTGCGCCCATCAGCGCGTAACGAACTGGAAATTACCGATCTGAACTTGGTATATCTGAAACAGAACCAGCTCCATGTGAAACTTCTCAGTCGCGGCATGGCGTGGCTTGATACGGGAACCACAACGACGCTGCTCGAGGCCGGTAATTATATCGCAACTATTGAGCATCGACAGGGCCTGAAGATCGCGTGCCTTGAGGAGATCGCGCTGCGAATGGGTTTCATTAACCAATCCGACCTGGAAAAGATCATCGACGGATTGCCGAAAAATGAGTACCGCGATTATCTCCGCGCGGTTTGCGACGAAGGACCTGCCGCCGGTCCAGAACCGGTCGGCTAGCTGTAGCCGAGATCGCTGGCCCCGTAGCCGCGATTAGAGATCGCGGCTACGCCATTACTTTGGTTGCTCCCGCAGCAAGTGATTCGTGTCGGCAAGCAGTTTTGTGACCGCTTCGGCTTCTGTCACATCGTAGTAGCCGCGGATTTGACCGTGTCGATCCACGAGCACCATTCGCGTGCTATGCACTGGTAGTCCCTGAGCATCGCCGCCGTCTGAGACCGCAAGTTTGAAACCATCATGCGAAAGTTTATAGATCGCGGATTTTGGTCCGGTAAGAAAATCCCATCGGCCTGGTTCGGCTTGTAATTTCCCGGCGTAGTCACGCAAAACCGCAGGTGTGTCCTTCTCCGGATCGACGCTGAACGAAACCAAATGCACGTCGCTTTTTTCCAGCGGCTTTTGCAACTCGCTCATCCGGCCGCTGATCATTGGGCATGGCCCTGGGCAAGTTGTATAAACAAAATCCGCGATCCAAATTTTACCGGCCAACTGTCCTGATCCGAACGGCTGTCCATTTTGATTCGTAAGCTGGAAAGTGGGTACCGTGCCGTAAGAAGAAACAGTCCGCTGACGCAGCGCTGACACCTCTAGATTTCGCAGCCATAACAGCATGCCCAGCGTGACAAGCGGGATCAGGATCAGCGTCACTTTCCAAGCGATACCGCTGCGTGATGGCGCAGGATTCATTGTTGCAGAAGTCGTGTTCATAATTTCGTCAGAACCAAAGCCGTCAGTAACAGCGGAAGATACGCTATCGATGCGAAGAACAGTAGACGCGCAGCGCCCAGCGTACGCAGTCGCAGAAAACGCATCGCGACCGCAATGAACAGTCCACCGAGCAGAAGCTCGATCGGCTGGTAGACGTAACTGGCAACTCCAACAAATGCGGGCAGACCAGCGAGGACCAGGAGGAGAATGCAGAAGAACACGCTTTGGCTGGCGCTGCGTTCGCCGCTGGAATCGTCGCCTGAAATCATGCGAAACCCAGCGCGCGAATAATCTTCGCGGCACATCCACGCGATGGCAAAGAAGTGCGGCATCTGCCACAAAAACACGACAATGAATAGGCTCCACGCCCCCGGACCGATGTCTCCGCGCGCAGCCGCCCAGCCGATCATCGGCGGGATTGCGCCCGGAATCGCGCCGACGGCCGTGTTGGCCGTGCTGGTGCGCTTCAGCGGTGTGTAAGCAAAAATGTAAATCCCGATTGTGATTGCCGTCAGCACCGCGCTTAGCGCGTTGCAAACGATCGCCAAATAAACGACGCCGAAAACCGACAACACAGCACCGAGCAGGAGCGCTTGAAGAGGTGCCATGCGCCCCGCTGGAATCGGTCGTGTCTTTGTTCGCCGCATAAGCGCGTCGGCTCGGCGTTCCCACCATTGATTGAGAGCAGCTGCGCCTGCCGCCGCCGCCGCCGTGCCAAAAACCGTGTGAATGAGAGCCCTATAATTGATCGGCGGTTCCGCTCCGAGATAAAAGCCCACTGCGGTCGTTAGCAGAACAAGCAGTGTCAGTCTCGCTTTGACGAGTTCAGCGAGATCGCTCACGAAGTTGGACCGCGAGGAAGCGAGTGTCGGGTTATCGATTATCGCCGTTTTCATGTTGGCATCGGTTGCGCCGCGCTCGGCGGCCGCGCCCGATCAGTTTCCCCTTGTGAAATTCGCCAGCAAATCGCGCTGATACTCACACCAAAGGATAGCATTACCGCGCCGAGCGCGACATGCGCGGTGGCGATATCCGCGGCTTTATTGCTCCAGATCACCCAGGCACCGAGCGCAATCTGGCCAGAGATCAAAACGACCCAAAGGAGTGATAATCGTTTGAGAGCGGCGAAATCGCGCATTTCTCTCCAGACTCGGGCGCAAAACGCGACTATTGCAATCGCGATGACTAACGCGAGAAACCGGTGCACCATTTGCAGCCAGATTTGAAATGCGCTCACGTCCGACAACGCACGCGCGTCGCGCCGCGCGTTGATCTTTGCCAAGGCCGTTGCGCTCGTATCTGGAATCCATGCGCCGTTTGCGGTCGGAAAATCCAGAATCGCCAAATCGCGATGCTGATGCCGCATCGTTGCCCCGAGCGCCAACTGCACGTAAATCATCACCGTAATTGCAATCGCGAGCGACTTAATTGGCGAAAACTTTTGTGAATCAAAACGCCGGTGTGCGAGCGAGGGCCAGAATTTCGCCGTCGCCAGCGCGATGAAAACAAGCAACCCGAGGAAAGCTTGAGCGACACAGGCGTGAAAGACGCCGATTTGATCTTTCATCATCGTGACTCGAAGACCGCCGAGAATCCCTTGGAGAATCACGCCGACAACCGCGATCACACCCAGGCGGCGGACCCATCGCCTGTCGTCGTGCAGCCAAAGCCACACCGCAAGGATGATCGTAAGAAATCCGACCAGCGAACCCATCAATCGATGCGTGTGCTCAAACAAAATTCCGCCGACCCATTTTGAAACCGGAAACAAAAACATGTTGTAGCCGAACGTGGTCGGCCAATCGGGCACGGCCAGCCCGACATTTTTGCTGGTCACCATGCCGCCACTGCAAATCAGCAATAGCGTTGCGACGCATGTAAGCCATGCGAACCGGTTAAGCCATGTAGCCGATCTTCCCACTCGGGAAGAATAAGACAGATCAGACGTAGGGGACAAATCTGCGGCTGGCGCGAACGAATTTATCCGCCGGGAGTCGGCGAAGCGGCAGGCGGAGCCGCGTTGTGCAGCTGTTGGGCAGGATGCGGCGAAGCGCCAGCGCCTTGCGCGTCGGCATTTGGAGGCTTGGGTGCACCCGGCGGCGGAATTGTGCCCGGCGCGGCACTGCCAATCGGTTCGCCCGGCGGGCGCTGCGCGGGTGCGGGCGGAGTTGTTTGCGTGCCGGCAAGCTCGGCGCGTTCTTTCAGCCAGGCCTGGTAATCCTGTGGCGTATCGACGACCAGTGTGCCTTTCATTCCATAATGTCCAAGCCCACACAATTGGGCGCAGATCACTTCGTAGGTTCCAGTCTTAACAGGCGTGAACCAGATTGGAATTAGCGAGCCGGGAATCGCATCGCCAGCGATGCGCATGTCCGGTATAAAGTAATCGTGGATCACATCTTTCGAGGAAAGCTCTGCAATTACCGGGCGATCCACTGGCACATGGAGTTCGCCAGTCGTAACGATGTCGTCTTTACCAGCCGGATCATTTGGATCAATGCCGAGCGGGTTTGAGTTGGAGACAAGATTGACGTCGCGCCGGCCAAACTGTCCGTCCGCTCCCGGCAGGTGGTAATTGAAGCTGAACTGCTGCGCGACTACGTGCACAAGCAGCGCCTCTTTTCCGGGGGGAAACTGATTCACGCGTCTTGCCCATAGCGGGATCGCGAAGCCCAGCAGCAGTACTGCTTCAATCAGGACAACTGAAAATTCCAAGTGCGTCGAAATTCCGCTGCGCACACCAGCATGATCGGCAGCCGGCTGGCGACCCTTCCGAAACCGAATCAGGACGTAGATAAAAAAAGCCGACCACCCGACAAACAGGGCGGCCATGAACCAGTGACAAAACTCAATGATATGATCGATCTGATAGCCGTGGGATGAAGCGTTGGGCGGCTGACCCAAAAACTCGTTAATCAGCGCAAGGCTATTCATACTTGCTCAAGTCTTCCTCGGTCAGCTCCTGATGTGGCTCGACCGGCATCCGGCCATGGCGCCACAAATGAAAGCTGAACGCGCCGATCCCGCCGATCACAGACATCACAGCCCCAAAAAGAAACCAAATCGCCACGGCCATGTGCTCGGTCGATTTACCGTCCTTGGCGCCGTAGCAAAACGGGCACGCCATCGCTTGCTGTGTGGCAAACACAACGGATACCAACAACAACGAGGCGACTGTTTTCATGTGATGATGCGCAGCCGTTTCATTTTCCTGTAAAACCAGACGCCATAAACCATCAGCACGATCGCCACCACGAACGAGGCAGCCGCGCCGGCAACATAAATCGGGGCACCTTCCACGAGGTTGACCCAGAGACACCACACGCCGGTCCCCAACGCAAGCAGCGTCGAGAAGATGATGAACACAATATGGAACGCTTTAAGTGACATTTAGCGAAAGATTGGGTAGTCGTACCACGCCAAAAACGTAAGCCAGAAGAGCCCAAGCACAAAAAATCCGGTAAAAACCAGGATCCGATAGATCAGCCGTTTCTCTGCGGCGAGATGCATAAAGATTGCCGCCACCAGCCCGGCCTTGAACGTAGCGACCAGCATTGCGACGGCGATGTTCGCTTTTTGCGTGCCGAAATGAACGTATGACAACGCGACCGTGACGCCGGTGAATACCAGCAGGGTAGCGCCGACCATCAAGTACCCGCGAACGTGCTTGCGAATACCGTGCGCGTATTCTTCGTATTCCTTCGGGTCTTGGGAAATGTCAGGCGGATTATTCACGGCTACAGCAGGTAGAATAGGGGAAAGACAAAAATCCAGATCAGATCGACAAAGTGCCAGAAAAGTCCGCTGACTTCGACACGATTAGCCAGATGCTCGGGATTGCGCTGGTAAAGCTTCTTGCTAACCGGCAACCACATGTAAATGAACACCAGCACGCCACCAAGCACGTGGAGACCGTGTAACCCGGTGATGGTAAAATAGCTGGCAAAATAGGCGCTGTGTCTTGGCTCGAACATCGTCGCGTACTGCACATCCTCCTTTTCAATCGTGGCGATTTTTTCCGTCGCGGGATGCGGCCAGAAATGCGGCCGATCCATCTCGGGGTTCGTTGGATCCGCGTTGAGCGGATCGAGCGCGACTTCGTATTCCTTGATGTTCGGATCCTTTAACGCCGCGCGATTGTGCAAATGGCCGGTAATCTCGAGCCGCGGCGCAAGGCCTTTCTCTGCAGCGTACTCGTTGCCGAGATATTTTTCATATTTCCCCAACGCTTCTGTTTTAATGTAAATGCCAAAGTGATCGAACTTCTGTGGCCATTCGTAACCGAGTTTGACGACCAGGAAAATCACGCCGCATGAAATAGTGGCCAGCATGTACCACCAATAAGCGTTATACTTTCGCATCTTCAGCGATGCCCACGCCAGAACGACTGTCACTGACGACAAAATCAGGATCGCGGTGTTCATAGTACCGACCGGGACATTGAGCAAGCCGTGCGGCCACATCCCGGGCGGTGCGTCGATCCGCAGAAAAATATAGGCGGAGAAAAGCCCGCCAAAGAGCATCACTTCAGACGCGAGAAAAAGCCAGATCCCGATCTTTGCGTTCCAAAGACCGGTGTCGGGACGGTTCGAAATTGTGTACGGGATTTCCATGATTCAGTTATTGAGGACCGTTACGCGTGAACGAGATCCGCCGGAGGTTTGCGACGCATTCGCTCATCAGGTTCCACCGGTTCATTTTGCATGGTGTAATCGCGTTCGCGACCGGGCAGGCTGTATTCGTACGGGCCGCGATAGGCGACGGGCGTGGTGAGGAAATTTCCGTGCGGTGGGGGCGAAGGTGCAGTCCATTCGAGCGTCGTCGCTTCCCACGGATTGTCGTTCACTTTTTCGCCGTGCTTGATGCTCCAAAAGAAATTGATGATGAAAGGAACTTGAGCCAGCCCCATAATCCAAGCTGCCCAGGAGATTGGCTTGTTCCATTCGAAACCGGTCAACCCCCAAATCGTATGGTCATTCGACACGTTCCATCCCTGCCCACCGTCGTACCAGCGCCGATGCATTCCGGCCATGCCCTGCAAGAACATCGGAAGAAAGATCGCGTTCATGCAGATCAGCGTCGGCCAGAAATGCACCTTCCCCCAGAAGTCGCTCATTTTTCGACCGGTCGCTTTCGGGAACCAGAAGTAAACGCCGGCGAACAGTCCGAAGATTGTGCCTGGCGCAACGATGTAATGAAAATGCGCAATGATGTAGTAAGTGTCGTGCAGATAAAGGTCGGCTGAGTTAAACGCCAGCGGAATGCCGGTGAGTCCTCCGATTCCAAACATCGGGAGAAATGCAATGGTGAAAAGCATGGGCACCGTGAAGCGAATGGAGCCACCCCAAAGCGAAATGAAAAATGCGCTCAAGATTATCACCGACGGAATGGAGATCAGAAGCGTGGTGGTTTGAAAAAATGCGCTGACCGCACTGCCCATACCCGTCATCCACATGTGATGGGCCGACACGATGAACGACAGGAATCCGATCACCAAAACGGAAAAGACCAGCGATTTATATCCCCAAAGCGGCTTGCGCGAATTGTTGGCCAGAATTTCGGCAACAATACCGAATGCAGGCAGAATCAGCACGTAAACCTCCGGGTGGCCGAGGAACCAGAACAGATGTTGCCACAAAAGTGGGCTGCCGCCGCCGCTGATATATGCCGGCGCACCGTTCACTACCAAGCCGGCTGGGAGGAAGAAACTGGTGTGCGCCACCCGATCCATTAACTGCATGACGATTGCCGCTTCGAGCGGCGGAAATGCCAGGAGCAACAGAAATGCGGTAACAAACTGGGCCCAGACGAAAAACGGCAGACGCATCCAGGTCAGTCCCTTGGCGCGCAGTTGAATGATGGTCGTGATGAAATTGACGGCGCCAAGCAGCGACGACGAGATCAGAAAAATAAATCCGATCAACCAGAGTGTCTGCCCATTGAATATGGGATTGTGACCGGGACCCGTATCGGAGATGTCGGCCAACGGCGTATAGGACGTCCAGCCGCTTTTGGCTGGTCCACCTGGTACGAAGAAACTGATCATCATAATCACGCCGCCTACTCCAAATGCCCAAAAACTTGCCGCGTTCACTTTCGGGAACGTCATGTCGGGTGCTCCGATTTGCAGCGGCACTACGAAATTGCCGAACGCCGCAAAGGCGAGCGGCACGACACCGGCGAAAATCATGATCGTGCCATGCATCGCGCCTAACGAGTTGTAGAAGTCGGGCGTCATTTTCCCATCCGCAATCCCCGGGCCGAAAATGTGTGGCAGCCATTTGCCAATCACCGGCAATGCCTGGCCAGGATACGCCAGTTGCCAGCGCATCATCATCATCAGGCAGAATCCAAAGAAGAGGAACGCCAGTCCGCACAAGCCATATTGAATTCCGATCACTTTGTGGTCGGTCGAAAAAATGTATTTTCGCCACCATCCGAGTTCGTGATGCTCGTGTGCCGCGTCGTGCGCGTGCGCTTCGTGATGGGTACCAACGGAAGTAGAAGTGTCCATTTCAGGAAAAAGTTACGATGCTTAATATCAGAAGAGAAACCGCCATTGCAAAGCTAGAAATTTCAAATCGGACGAGAAAAACGCCCGATGATCTCCAGCTTACCGTGTGCGAAATTTCAATGTGGGAGATGAACAGAAAGCACGAGCGATCATACACCTCGATATGGACTGCTTTTACGCAGCGATCGAGATGCGAGACCGGCCTTCGTTGAGGGGCAAGCCTGTCGGTGTGGGCGGCGCGCGTGAGCGGCGCGGCGTTTTGACCACGTGCAATTACGAGGCGCGCAAGTTCGGGGTGCACTCAGCCATGCCGACATTCATGGCGCTCCAACGCTGCCCAAACTTGATTGTGCTGCCGACGCGGTTCGATGTTTACCGCCGCGAAGCGGTGATTATCCGCGGAATTCTTTACCAGTTCACGTCAATTATCGAACCGCTGTCGCTCGACGAAGCCTACCTTGATGTCACCTCTCACCCAAGCGCACCGGCAGCACTAGCGCAGGAAATCCGTAGCGCAATTTTTCGCACGACGAAGCTCACATCTTCCGCGGGGATTGGTCCGAACAAACTAATCGCGAAAATCGCGAGCGAAATTAACAAACCGAATGGCCAATTCGAAGTGAAGCCAGAGCAAGTCGCCGATTTCATGAAAGACTTGCCTGTGCGTAAGATCTGGGGAATCGGCGAGAAGAGCGAACGGAAACTCGAAGAACTCGGCGCCAAAACCTGTGGCGACCTCCAACGATTCTCGCGGCCAGACCTTGTTAAGGTATTCGGCAAATTTGGCCTTGAGCTCTCCGATCTTTGCCGCGGTATCGACGATCGGACGGTCGAACCCGATCGTCCTCGTAAATCGCTCAG
>DATARG010000251.1:0-17830 GCA_036264275.1 Candidatus Udaeobacter sp.
GGTGCTGGCGATCGCAGACCTTTACAGGTTGACCAACTCGTCCCATTCACCGATAGCGCGTTGGTTTTGGAACCTCGCAATCGCAGCGCAAGTTGTCTGCAGCATCGTGTTTGCGTGGAGGGGAGCACACATCATGTACGCCCGACGCGATCTCGAGCGGACTGTGCAACGCGTTCAGGGTGGAAAGAATATCTTCTTGCTGAAACCCCGGGTGCATCACACCGGTACCGGCGATCTGACTCGAAATCCACCCGCGCTGGCTTCAGCCAAGAACCTTTTTTTTAAATGGTGCGATCAACCCGCACGGGATGCACTTTTGCAATTTTTCCCGGGTCGCAGGGTCTTCATCTACGAGTATCCCGGACATCTTTCTCCCTACGCATTGACCAGCGATGTTGGTTCGGCGCCGCGCTGATGCTGGATGATTTCCCAATATTTCACAGCGCCAATTGTTACAGATGATTCAGGACGGTCTGCGGTGCGCCGATATCACGACGTGGCAGACTCTATGGTGTAGCGAGATTCCCATCCTTAGTATCGAGCTCATCATTATTACTTTTTTCAGGGGAAGCGAAGAGCTTCCCTCAACTGTGGATTGGTTTCGTCAAGTAGCAGTCGACCCAAATATCACGCACAATTTCGGTGGAACGACACAGTAACGGCCCCACTCACGCGCTTTTCCCAGCGCTCGTAATGATTGGCATTGTTTAGGACAGCGCCGTCACATGACGCTTGGCGATTGTCATTCTAATAATTGCGATTGTCTGTTTTCGTTGGCCCTTGTTTTCCTTTTACGTCGCAGTTAATTGGCCAAACGATTGCAGCTTTTGGCACCGCATTCACTCACTCGTGGCTCGTTCTGCAGCGCTTGCCTTTTACGCACTTAATGCCGATTTTCTTGCGCGATTTTCCCAAAATCCAACCATTTAGAAAGCTGCTGTCAAAGACTTCATGGCGTAGCGAGATTTCCCTCTTTGGTGTCAAGCTCGTCATTCTTAAAAGTGAAAAGCGCAAACTTGGGACCATCTTCGTAGCGATACGTCGTTTTTTTGAAAATCAACATATCCTTAATCTCGCTGGTAGTCGGCGGACCCATGATTCGTTCAACCTGCGCTTTCGACATTCCGGTCGTCACTTGGTTGTAATTGTTTACAGTTAACTTCGAACCGGTAAGCGCGTTTCGATTGCAACCCGGCGTCAGCGCGAGCAGTGCGCCACAGAGCAACGCGATTGAAGCGATCTTTTTCATTCAAACAAATACTCTGTCGACGCTCTCTTTACCAGAGCTCTTGTTTTGTTTTCGAGCCGGTTGACTATCGAATTTAAGGCTGTTCTCGTACAACGACGGTTTGCTTTGGATGATGTCAAATTCGGTGAAGGGATATCAATCGCGTGAGGCGCAAAAGCGTACCACCACTGGCTGGGTAGCCAACGCGACTGTCGCGTTGCTGCCAGTACTCGCCTGTTTTCTGGCAGGCGCGACTAGAAAATGGGAAGAAGGAGTTGTAATTATCGTTCTCGGATTCTACCTCTTGCTGCGGCCTCCGCGGTTTTCGCTTAGCACGGCCACGAATCTCGTTCTGTTCACGCTGGTTGTCTTGGCGGCAGTTGCGCTTCTCCCAGCCCACTGGTTTTTCCAACCAGAGTGGCGTGCCTCACTTGTAAACAGCTACACAATCCAGCTTCCATCGACACTTAGTCCACAGCCGTGGATCACGCTGGGCTATCTGGTTAGCTTCGTTGCTGGACTGAGCTGGCTCTATGTCGTGTCCACGCAAGACTTGGGTCTTCGTGAGGCGCGTTTTCAACTGCGGTTATTTAGCAGTGGAATCGTGCTGCTCGCCGCAATCTGCATCGCGTTTTACTTGACACGTATCACGCCAAGATTCTGGCTCAACGAGCAGAATTTCGGTCCATTTCCAAACGCGAATCAAACCGGAGATCTTTTTGCGCTGGCTGCGATCATGATTCTTGCGTGTGTCCAAGACGATTTTCGCGAAAGGAGAAAACGGTGGATTGCTTGGATTCTCGCGCTGGTTCTGGTTGTGGCAGCGATCGCTTTGAATTCTTCACGGTCTGGAATTGAGATCCTTGTCGTGGGTAGCGCGTTTTGGCTCAGCGCATTGGCGTTTCGAAAACACTCTCCTTTGCGTCTTGCGCTTGTAATCGCTTTTCTTCTTCTGCTACTCGCTGCTTTCCTCGCTTTCAGCGAGCAAACATTCCAAACATATCATTTTCGTGATTTCAGCAGTTCCGGTGGCTTACCGGGTCTCCGATGGCGAATTTTTCATGATGCGCTCGGACTCATTCGCGATTCGCCCTGGTGCGGGATCGGTTTTGGAAACATGGAGTCGCTCTTTGCAATTTTCCGTAACGCTTCTCTCAGCGATTCCCAAGCCTTGTACCCAGAAAGCGACTGGCTTTGGCTTTGGGCCGAAGTTGGATGGCCCGCTGTCGTGCTCGCTGTCCTAGGGGTCGCAGTCTTTGTTAGGCCGGTTTTCCCGCTGAGAAAGGGAACCAACCAATGGTATCGTTTGGCAGCGCTTACGGCGGCGATGCTGTTCGCGATTCGAGGAATTGTCGATGTTTCGGGGCACCAAGTGGGCACAGCGTTTGCCGCGATTTTTTTGCTTGGACTCGCTGTGCATCGACCGCTCTCTTTGAAAGCGAGCCGCTGGGTACCGATGTTTTTTCGCATTGTTGGTTTAGGATTACTTATCGCGGGTCTGTCGTTTATTGTCGCCGCGCGGGGCGTGAAACTTCTCCCCGGCTCGGTCGGTGTTTCCAATGCGAAGCGATTGTCAGCAGTAACCAATCGCGAGCGTAATTTTAGTGAAACAATCGCACTGACGACTGTCGCGCTTCGATGGGCCCCCCTCGATCAACAACTTTACCTTGCTCGTGCCATCGCGGAGGTGGAACTCCAACACACCACAAACGCGATAAGTGATTTTCGCCGGGCGCGCTTTCTAGAGCCGATCGCTTATGAAGTTCCGCTAGCAGAAGGAAACGCTTGGCTGCGGTACCGTCCCTCTTTAGCGGTTACAGCCTGGCGCGAAGCACTGCGCAGAGCTGGACCTCTGCGTCCACAAGTGTATGCAAGTCTGCTAGGCGATGCTTCGCTCAAAAATTCCGAAGTCAGCTCTACTCTAGAGTCTATTGGACTTAGTGAGCACGATTTAGTCCTCCCCTATCTCAACCGTATTTCTGCCGCTGCTTTCAATCGCGTCCTCGCGCAATTGTTAAGAAATGATCCGAATTTACAATCGTTCAACGAAACAGAAAAACTCGCGCTTTTCGCGTTATGGTCCGAACACGGCGAACCCGAGGAAATTTCCCGGATTGTTGAGCAACATCCCGAGTGGCTTCGCTATGGTTGGGCTGGCGTGGCGAAATACAAAGCCAGCAAGAAAGATTTTCACACCGCATACGGGTTGACCCAGCGATACGGTGAACCGGTCGCCCTGCCGCCAGTCGCTGCCAATCTCTCTCTTCATGACCTACAAAAGCGCGCCCACGACATCCCTTACAATTCCGGCATTGGTTACGAATTGTATCGCGCGCAGATGGAGAGCGGTCAGATAGATGACGCGCTTCTCACCGCTCGTCATTTTAGCGAATGGCCTAGCTCGCCGGCCTATTTTCGTTTTCTGGAAGCGCAATGTTGGGCCGAAAAACAGGATTGGGAGCGCGCATGGAATGCATGGGAGGAGTTTCAGGCCGCGCAGGTGCGAGAGAACAGGTAGAATTCCGGGATAGTTATTTCTTGCCATCCAAGAAAAGCAATCTCGGTTCTTAGCACCATGGCGAGCTTAGGCACGCCAGCCGACGCAACGGACAAACTCCGGAAAATGAGTGTCCCCAATTCTTATCCTCGCCTTGGCGCGGGTCCTTGTGTTCGTAAGGATGGGTTCCATCGAACTCCCCTAAGGCATGCGCAACTTTAGGAAAATGCGCCCGCGCCCTATCCATGATCAACGCTATTCCGGCTTGGTAACACTTGCCGATGAAATGACGAAGCTCGTTCCGGATTTCCGCAGCGACTGGTCAGCGCGTAATACTTCGCAACCTGATAACCCCACGAGTCTTCAAACGGATATTCCACGATCGGCAACAAACTCGATCTGGGTGTAAACCCATCTCGACCACCATACAGCAGTTCCCATGAGCCTCGCACGCGCGCGCGATCTGTCCCGCGTGCCTTGAACGGTTGCTCAAGGCTGCTTGCGCCAGATTTGCTGGACGGAGGTCGTATTTGGTTCTCCGCTGAGCTTTAAAGTGTAAACGAGCAACATACTTTTGCCTTGATCTGTCAGCTGTCTTTTGATGACCAGTTCGCCCGGCTTGCCGTGTTTTGTTTTGATCTGACGAGTTTCGACGAGTTGCTGGTTGTCCTTCGACCACGCAGCTCTGACATTGACGGAAGTGCCGCCCACTACGTCCATGTTGCTTGGCACCGTCTGTCCGTTGAGCTGAAGAGTTTCATCGAGCGCGTAACCGGGGCCACGGGTCGCGACCGTCAGAACCTGATTCGTTTGATGAAAGGTGGCTTTAAGCGGGGCGAAATCGGCGTACTGTCGGTCTAGGTAACTGGCTCCGACACGCAGCATCAGGGGTTCGAGTGGAGTCGATGCTTTACGATCCAGTGTCCAGGTGCCGCTCAAATTCGGCTTGCTCGCCAGAGGTGGGATGGATTCGGCAGAGCTCCCGGGGAGGCTGAACACACCCAGGCAGGCGAGAACGGCGACCGAGCGTAACAGAAGGTCATTTATCACAGAAGAGACTCTTGTGGCCTGAACGCTTGAGAAATAAACGCGTCAATCTTCGGAGTAAGTTCATAAAGGCAATGTGCCTTAAAAGTTGATCAATTTTCCTCTAGTTCGCGCAAATCTGGTCAGTTCCGATCAGAATCGCGCCATTGTGCTCCGACACGTGGATTCGCGAAGCTACGAATCAGGTCCGGCAATGCATGCCGATAGCTCATGAACGGCCCTCGTTCGCCCGGGTTTTTTGGAACGAGCATCGACGTGAAGTGAGGCAGGGCGGTGTGAGGCAAGCCAGCACGCTGATGATGCACGCCATGATAAGGCTCGTGGAGAAGGGTGTAGGCAAAAACGCGCCCTATCCAGCTTTTCGGCACGATGCTACGGGTTGAGCTGTTAGCGGTGTTGCCGGTTAAACCGACGTGTTCGATGTACTTCCGCCAGCTTTGGAGATTTGCAGCAATGATCCCCGGAACCAGATACATCCAAATCCAATACTTCCAAACGCCCCAATACGCGACCGATCCAATAATGGCGGCCCAGACAACAGTGGTCAGCCCGATTTCCATCCAAATTCTTCGTCTCACTTTTGGACTACGAATCGAGGAGTTTCGGCCGAAAAAAATGCGCAGGAAGAGCATCGGTGTGTAAATGAAACCAAGGTTGAGTTCGAGGACAGCGGCGAGGCAGCGCTTCCAACGCGACGTATTCGGTAAAACAAATGGCCACAGTTCGGCATCACGCTCGGTTGCGAGATGAACGTGATGAGATTGATGGACCACACGATAAAGCGTGAAAGGGAGAAAGCTGAAAATGCCGATGAGCACTCCGTCGAAGTCATTTAAACGCCGACTTCGGCGTAACAACCCGTGAACGGCCTCATGAAGACCGATCACCATGCCATGCATTAAATGGGCAACGACCAGCGCAAACGGCGCTGCAAGCCAGAACCATCCCATCCGCACCGCCATCCAGACTGAAGCTTCGGCCAAGGCAATTGAGATTACGAGGCTCTGAAATTCGACGCTGCTCACCTCATGTTCATCGTGCGTTTCGACAACTCCCCCGGCAACTGTTGCGATGTTCATAAATTTAAGTCACTGCGGCGATGATCCGCCCCTCTGGCAAGCAGCAAACATTTTCCAGCACTCTTCGGAATAAGCGATCCAATTCTTCGATCTCGAGATGGGAAAACAGGCTTTCTCGGAACAACCACACGACTTCAAGTGTGTCGTTTTGTTCAGTGATTTCGCAACCAAGGTCAAATCGCGGCGTACCAGTCGAGCGCATTCTGAGCTTGAGTGAAAGTCCACGAATTTCCACATCTGGAACAGGATGATTTTGTAAAGCGAAGCGCACTTCAAAAATCGGGTTTCGCTGAGGAGTTGGATAATCCTCTAACTCGCGAACAAGTTCTACAAAAGGCATGGCGTTTGCAAACGAATCAACTGCCGTTTGGTGGACGCTTCGCAAGTGATCAGAGAACGGACGATCGCGGTCAACCTGTCCGCGCAACGGCACGATACCGGCAAAATATCCCATCGTCTCACGGACACCCTGTTTGGTTCGATTCGCCACAGGAGTTCCAACGACGAGGTCATTCTCACCTGTCCAGCGGGACAACGTGATTTGGAACGCAGCCAGCAGCGTACTAAATAAAGTAGCGCCGCTGCGACGGGCAAGCTCGCGCACTGCCGAAGTTATTTCAGTTCCTAAATGAAGGACTAGTCGACGTGGAACAAAGACAATATTCGACTGGTCCGTGCTAGACCAAAGACGACGTGTTCCCGCAAGCTGCGATTTCCAAAAAGCGATCCGCGGCTGAAGTTCAGCAGTTTGCCAAAATGCGCGTTCAGCCGCACCCCACGCAAAATAGGATGTTGGGACCGGGCCGAGCTCATTCCGCATACCTGCCATTTCTTGTACGTATGCCGCACAAAGATCCTGTACGAAAACGCCAAGCGTCCAGCCATCCGCGATAGCGTGATGAATTGCAAAGACCAGGACTAAGTCGTCCGCTGAACGACGAAGTACTTCGACGCGGTAAAGAGGACCTTGGATCAAGTCGAACGGCTCATAAAAAGTCTGACGCGCGAGCTCTTCGATTTCTTCTTGTTTGGTCTGCGGCGAAACATCGCGAAATTTTATTATCGCCTCGCTCTGCTTTCGCAATAACTGAATCGGACCATTTTTTCCCGGCAAGAAAGAAAGACGAAGAACGTCTTGTCGATCCACTACTCTCTGGAGCGAAGATATACAATCTCGCTGAGAGATCACACCTCGCGCATTGATGATGCAACAAATGTGATTGGACACATCTGTTGACGGCGCAGGAGAAGCCTCCCACAATTCGCGCTGTGGAAAGGTCAACGGATGGAGCTGAACTTCTCGGCTTTCAAGCCATCGCCTGAAACGATCGCGTTTTTCCTCAGACGTGTGGTGTCGCTCACGTTGAGGAGCCTCATCGTCACCCAAGAACCGGTCGATCTCTTCGCTTGAAAGGGCATCGAGATCCACTTCCGTCGCAGCGGTAGCGGGTTTTGTTGAAGCGGTTGGCTCAGTCAAGATTTTTGTCGACGCGGCACCGCCGACATGGCCCGCGATCAAAGTTGCGATTTGACCGATGGTGCGGGCGCTCATCAGGCTGGTTGGCGGAAGAGCAACGCCAATGGACGCCTCGAGTGAATTTTCGATCTCGACGCCCATTAACGAGTCGAGGCCAAGATCAGTGAGCGGTTGGTCGTCGCGCAGCGTGTCGGGTTTGACGCGCAAGACAGCACCGACCACTTCGCGCACGGCTTGTGCAATTATCGCTTCCTTTTCCGCAGGTGGGGCCGCTTCGATTTGATTACGCCAGTCACTCGCCGTGCCGTTGGCCTCCTGGCTTTGAATCGAAGCAAAGACACGCTTGAACAAGCCGCTTTCTTGCATCCCACGAAAGAACGTTTTCCATTTCGCCCAATCAACGCGGGTCGCAGCGACCTGCGTTGTTCCCGCGCGCAAGGAGGATTCAAGAATGGATATTACTTCAGCCGGAGACAGCGCAATGGAGCCCTGCTTAGCGAGAAACTCGGCGACGCGCTCGTTGCGGGCGACATAGCCTTCGCCGCCCAGTACGCCCCAATCTATGGTCAGCGCCGGAAGACCTAGAGCGCGGCGGTGATGAGCCAGCGAATCAAGAAAGGCGTTGGCCGCACTATAGTTGCCCTGGCCGGGGTTGCCGAGAATCGTCGACATGGACGAAAAGGAAACGAAACAATCCAGCGCCATCTCACGGGTACCTTTATGGAGCCACCATGCACCGAGTGCTTTCGGACCAATCACGCTTGCCATTCTTTGCCGGGTCAGTGCAGCCAGCGGCGCATCATCGATAACCATGGCAAGATGGAAGACGCCACGCAGCGGCTGATCGAGAGAACGGATTTCTTCGAACAGACGAGTGACGTCTTGACGAGAACTGACGTCACCTTTTACGATCTGAAGAGTCGCTCCACGATCGCGAAGGTTTCGTACGAAAGCCTCAGCTTCTGGAGTATTCGCACCACTGCGGCTTGAAAGTATAAGATATCGGGCCCCGCATTTGACGAGCCAGTCGGCCAATACTTTGCCGAACCCGCCGAATGCGCCGGTAATTAGATAACAACCATCGGATTTGATTTCGAATTTCGGGACAAGCGGCTCGCCTCGTCGCGGCACAAACGGTTCTGCAAATGACACGACGACTTTTCCGATGTGCTTGCCGGTGGCCATCAGGCGAAAGGCCGCATTGATAGAGTTCGCCGGAAAGACACGGAATGGGAGCGGGCGCAGAACACCTTGTTCAACGAGCCCTGCAAGTTCTGCCAGCATTTCGCGGGTCCATGATTCATCGCCCGCGAAAACAGAGTCCATAGCAACGACGTGGAATGAGGCATTGCGACGCAGCGGCCACAGCGGAATGCGCGCATTTTGGTAAATGTCACGTTTGCCGATCTCAATGAAACGGCCACCCTCGGCCAAACAGGAGAGACCCATCGGGATCGCTTCGCCAGCAAGGGCATTGAGAACGACGTCCACTCCTTGACGTCCGGTGAGCTCCATTACGGTGTCCGCGAAGTCTTCTCGTCGGGAGTCGATCACATGTTTAACACCGAGCGTTTCAAGCAACGCGCGCTTGGTCGAATTTCCGGCGCTGGCTATAACCTGCGCACCTAGATGATGCGCAATCTGAATCGCTGCCATACCGACACCGCCCGCACCCGCATGAATGAGCACACGTTCTCCTGGCCGCACTCGGGCAACATTCTTCAATGCGTACCACGAAGTCATGAAGACGACCGGCAGGGTGGCTGCTTCTTCGAATGAAAGATTGGCGGGAATAACTCGCACGTCGCGGCTCCGTGCGATCGTTTGTGTCGCGAGGCCGAAGACGGCGAGACCAAAAACGCGATCACCGGGTTTTACGTGTGTAACATCTGCGCCGACAGCGGAAACGATCCCACTTACTTCGTCGCCGAAGATACGGGCATCGGGCGCTTCGCCCGGATAAAGCGCAAGGGCCTTGAGCACGTCGCGGAAATTCATTCCCGCGGCTTTGACATCGATGATTACTTCTTCCGGACCGCAGGATGGCTGAACGAAAGGTGCAAAGTTCAGCGTGTCGAGCTGCCCGCGCTCCCGGGATTCCAGACGCAGCGGCACGGCCGGATCTAGCGCTCGTGTTATGCGCGGACGTCCACGATCCAATCGTTGTGCGTATCGCGCTTCGCCACGAAATGCGACTTCGCGTTCGTGGTCAACACGGAGCAACTCTGTCCAAAGCAGGTTCTCATCAGCTTCGGAAGCCGCCGGTGGTAAATCGATTCCGCGAGCCGCATAGTTGGGATGTTCGCCCCAGATAACACGCAACAACCCGATCGCAGGCGATTGAACGACAGCTGTCGGATGGCCATCACGACCGACCCCCTGTGCTCCGCGCGTCACCAAATCGATGCGAAGCTTCTCGGCAGGCCATTTCGTTTCGAGCGCCTGGGTAAGATGAAGTAGCGCGTCGGTACCAAAAAGGGCCTCTTCATCTAGGTCCGCATCTAGGTCCCAAAGATAGACAATCCGCTCCGGTGGAGTATCGCCGCCGAAGTTTTCAAAAAGTTGATGCCAGTCTTCCGGTGTTTCTGCGCGGACAGTGAAGGTCTGATCATCCGAAGCATGGAAGGAGTTTCCGAGTCGAACAGTTCGGCAGACAACACCAGTAGCACGCAGGCGATTGACCAATTTGGATCCGAGAGCGCCTTCATCTAAAAAAATGAGCCAGGATTTTTCTTCCGGGATTTCGATGATCGGATCCGGAGAAATCGGCGTTTGCAATTCTTTACGCGCAAAAACACTGAACATGTTTTCATCAGCGTTCACCAAGCTCGCCAGCGAGGTTGTCTCGGCAAACCCCGTTTCCTTTAATAGCGCCTCCCATTGCAAACGACTAAGCAGCGGGTGGACGGACCGCAGATTGCGGTCGGTGAAGCGCCACCAACCTTTCGTTAGGCCGAAAACAGCTTCGACCCATACGTGCGGTGTGCCAATTTCGATGAAAAGAAGCGAACCGCCCGGCGCGAGAAGCCCATGCAAATTGCGAAGTGTCGAGCGCACTTCGGCCACTGCATGCAGCACATTTGCGCCGATAATTAAGTCAAACGAACCAAGTTCAAAACCTTGTTCAGCGGCGGGCTTTTCGAGATCGAAAACTTTTGTGTCCACTTCGGGAAAGGCTGCCAGCTTTTGCATGGCACCTGGGAAAAACGCCGGAGAGATATCGCTGAAAACGTAGGCGTGCAGACCGCGTTCGAGCACGGGAAGGACATGCGCAGTGAGACCGCCCGTACCGGCGCCGACTTCGAGGATACGCAAGCCACGACCTTCGGGTAGAACCTTCGCCACTTCCTGCACGGCAGCCCCCATCGCCGCGAGCCAGTGACTTGATAGCAAACCGCCGCCGTAGAATTGATCAAGCAACTCCGCGCCCACGCCCGCAAAAAGTACTTCGACCGCGTCCTTCTCGCCGCGCAAAATCGGGCCGAGTTCAGCGCAGCTTCCAGCAACAAGCAGCGCTTCGGGAAGGTGACCGGGATGCCTACAGATGAACGACCTCTGCGCTTCAGGACTAGAACTTGCCGCGGCCGCAAACGCCGGCGTCGCGATATAACTCGCTCCATCCATTTCCATCAACCCGACCTTTTCGAGATTCAACATCAGCCGTTCGAAGATTGGACGCATTGACGCGTCGACACGCAGCGAATCGGCTGTGAAATCCTTTCCGCTTTCAACTCCCATGTCGCGAAGTCCCGCGCAGAGAAGAGCTGTCGCAAGATCGTCTTGAGCGGTAACCACGGCTTCAAGTCGCGCGCTACCGCGAGTCGCAATTACGTTCTCGAGCGCACTGCGCGCGACATCTCTAACGCGCTCAAGCGGTGGCGGCGGGCAAGTCGTGCATTGCGATGTTGTGGCGGTACGCTCCCATCCAACATGGTAAAGAACATCGCGTCCTGCGCTCCCCGCGCGGCGTACTCCCGCGACATTAATGGCGCGGAAGTTATCGACAAGCACACACGGCTCGCCGGATTCGTTATAGAGACTGATTCGACCTTCGACGAAATCGGCGGTGCATTGGATCACATTCGCGCAAACTTTCGTTGACGCTCCCGGCGAACGCAGAAAAAGGATTCGCCCGAAACGCACCGGCAGTTTCAGCTGCGAATCGCGCGCTTCCATCGTCGCTCGGCCTGCAGAAAAAACGTGCAACGCGCCATCAAGAAGCACTGGATGCAGAAGGTAATCGGAAGCGCGCGGAGCAATTGCATCGGATACCGCTACGTAACCGGCCGATTCACCCGACTTAGCGGAGAGTTCTCGAACACAGCGAAACTCGTCGCCGTAACGCAGTCCGAGATCGCTCATGTAGCGATAAAATGTTTCAACCTCAACCGGTTCGAGATTAACGGAGCAACGTTCGCGCTCGCTTTCGAAATTTGATGAAGCAAAGGCGGCGTTGATGCGCTCTCCACGCATTGAACCGACAACATGAAGCGACCACGAAGCGCCGTGTTCGAACCGGCTTTGAATCACGAAAGTGCGTTCGTTAGGCTCATAAGAGATTTCGATGCGAACGGTCTCTGCTGCTTCTGGCAGAATGAGAGGTTTGCGGATCTCGAAGTCCTCGACGACGAAAGGACGTCCTTCAAAAAGTTCTGAACCGGCTTCTAATACTAGAGAAATAAATCCGGCCGCCGGGAAAATGACGTGATTATCAACCTTGTGGTCTTTGAGAAAGGCCATGTGGCGATTGTCGAGTCTCGCCGTCCAAGTCGGTTTCGCGCACGGCAACCTTGTCTCGAGGAGACCGCGACCGCCCCGTGTTAGACGACTTTCCTTCCACTCAGGAACCTCATGCCACCAACGGCTCCGATCCCAGGCGTAAGTTGGGAGAGAAAGCAGACGACGCGACGGCGTCATCGCTTTGAAATCGAGCGCAACACCTGCGCGATGCAAAGCCATTGCGGCTTCAATCAACGATTCGTGCTCGCGTTCCCGCCGAACTGAAGAGATGACAATTGGCTTGGGCCCGCCCCGCTCGGCCAAACATTCTTGAATGGAATGCGCCAGTGCAGGATGTGCTCCGAGCTCCAGCCAAATATCGACGCCGAAGTCGGCTATCGCATTGATGGCCGGCGCAAATTGAACCGGTTGGCGAACGCCACGTCCCCAATGTTCGCCTCCGCGGACGTTGCCTGAAAGGCGATCGCCAGTAACGGTGCTAAACATCGGAACGTTTTCCGAGTTCGCCATTAGATCAACGAGCGCGCTTTCCAGCGCTTCCGACGCCGGCTGCATCATCGCGTGATGGAATGGATGATCGACGCGTAAAATCCGCGCGAACACACCTCGCGCTTCGAGTTCGGCCAATATCGCTTCAATGGAGTGACGGGGACCGGCCAAAGTGAGAGAACGCGGGCCGTTGAAGGCGGCAATCGAAACATTGGGATCGTGTTTATCTATCAGGGCTTGCGCTTCCGATTGACCAAGTGCGACCGCAAGCATCTTTCCCGCCCCGCGTGCGCAACGATCCATGAACTGAGCTCGCAAAACAGTGATGCGCGCAGCCTGCGAAAGTGAAAGCAAGCCGGCAATACAAGCTGCCGCAATTTCGCTGACGCTATGGCCGACGATGGCGGCTGGTTGGACGCCCCACGATTTCCAAAGTTCAGCAAGAGCAACCTGCATCGCGAAAATTGCGGGCTGCGCAATTTCCGTCCGATGCATCTGCGAGCTTTCTTCGGGACGGCTCAATTCCTCGAGAAGTGAAAATTGCGCAATCCCACGCATGGCTGCATCGCCTTGTTCGATCGTTTTTCGGAAAACGGGTTCGTGTTGCATCAACTCGCGACCCATTCCCCACCATTGCGGACCTTGTCCGCTCATGACGAAGGCGATACGGGGTGGTGATTCAGGACGAGGCGTGAATGATGTGTGCGCCTTCACGCTATCCTGTTTGATAGAGAAAGCGTCGAGTTCTTGAATCAATTCCGGTATTGAGCGCGCGACCAGAGTCAAGCGATGCGCATGGTGATTACGCCGAACGCCCAGCGTGTAGACGAGGTCTGGCAAGACCGGTGAATCACCATTAAGACTCAAACCTTCAGAGAGCCAGGCGGCGAGCTTCATCGCGTAGCCGCGAAGTGCATCTTCCGACCGGGCGGAAAGCATCACCGGCCACGCACGCTCCGCCCAAACTTCTTGAGGTTCGGAGTGCTGCGACGATGGCGGTTCGGCGAGAACGACGTGCGCGTTTGCGCCTCCGAAACCGAAAGAATTGACGCCTGCCAAACGTTCGCCGCCTGTATCAGGAAAAGGCTCAGCAGAGATCGGAACGCGAAGCCTCAGTTTTTCAAAATCGATGTGCGGATTCGGCGTATTGAAATGCAGGCTCGGTGGAATTTGTCCCCGCTGAAGGACTAGCATCGCTTTCAAAAGTCCGGCAATGCCGGCGGCAGTTTCAAGGTGACCGATGTTTGTCTTTACCGAACCAATGGGTAATGGAGTAGACCGATTTTTGCAGAGAGCTTCCGCTAGAGCGTGCGCTTCAATAGGATCGCCGACTGCGGTTCCCGTTCCGTGCGCTTCAACAAATCCAATCTGGCTTGGCGAAACGCCGGCGTCTTTGCAGGCGTCCTGAACGAGTCGCGCCTGCGCTTCACCGCTTGGCAGAGAAATCCCGTTCGTGTGGCCGTCCTGATTGATTGCGCTGCCAACGATCATGCCTTGGATCGGATCCCCATCAGCAACAGCTTGCGAATAGCGTTTGAGTAAGACCATGCCAGCTCCCTCTCCGCGAACGAAGCCGCTGGCCGACGCATCAAACGCTGCACATCGTCCATCGGGAGAAATTATCCCGGCTTGCGAGAAACCTATGAAACCGCCCGGCGTAATCATCACCGTCACACCCCCAGCGAGAGCGACATCGCCGCGCCCGGCCCAAATGTGCTCGCACGCGATATGGATCGCTGTGAGCGCGGAAGAACACGCTGTATCCATGGCCACGCTTGGCCCTTGAAGATTCAAACAATAGGATATGCGGTTTGCGGCAACGGAGTGCGCGGTCCCGGTGGCGCTGTGTGAAGTGATGCCGAAATAGTCGAACGCGGTACTCTGGATCGCTTGGTAATCATTGTGTGAGATGCCGGCAAACACCGCTACGTCGCTTCCTTTTTCGAAATCCAGGACGAGCCCTGCGTTCTCGATTGCCTCCCAAGCGGTTTCCAGGAGTAAGCGATGTTGCGGATCTATGTAAGGCGCTTCTCGCGGCGAGATACCAAAAAACTGGGCGTCAAATTGATCGATCTGATCCAAAAATCCGCCGCGTCTGGCGAAGGTTTTTCCGGCAATCCCTGGCTCAGGATCATAATAACGCTCGATATTCCATCGATCTGGCGGGACGTCGCCGACAGCGTCTCGTCCTTCGATCAGCAATTTCCAGAAAGAGTCCGTATTAACGACACCACCGGGAAAGCGGCAACCGATTCCAATTATGGCAATACGATCTTTTTGCATGAGGCGGGACAGTTCCCGGATGGTAAGGCCGCGATCATAAAAACAAGTTAAAACTATCGCAACCTGCTATATGTGGTTCCCATCTGTACTATTATGCACCTATTTCGCACGCGCCCCAGCAACCGGTTCTCCTGCTACCCTTGATTTAACCATAGACGGCGAAATTAGACTAATTATTCATAGTCCGTAGTTAAACGGCAGCATCTATTTGCGGACAAACGTATTAAATTGTGAGTGCAATTAACCAATCAGAAATTTTGTGAACTGGAGAAATAGATAAGGTCATGTGCGGCATCGCGGGCGTCATCGATCTCGCCGGGCAACGAACAGTCCCGGAGCAAATCATCCAACGAATGGCTCACGCGCTGTTGCATCGTGGTCCGGACGAGGAAGGCTTTCTCGTGCGGCCGGGTCTTGCTCTGGCTTCGCGGCGATTAAGTATTGTCGGACTCGCTGATGGTCAGCAACCGGTCGCGAATGAAGACCGAAGCATCTTTGTTGTTTTTAACGGCGAGCTTTTCGATTACGTGGAGCGCCGCGCGGCGCTAAAGGAGCAAGGACACAAGTTTATTACGCACTGCGACACCGAGGTCATTCCTCATTTGTGGGAAGATTGCGGTGAGAAAATGTGGGAACAGTTGCGAGGGCAATTCGCCATCGCACTCTGGGACGAGAGAAAACGTCAGCTTCAACTCGGTCGCGATCGCTTTGGCATTGCGCCGCTTTTTTGGACGCAACAAGACGACTGGCTCCTTTTTGCGTCCGAAATCAAAGGCCTTCTCGCCTCGGGGATGGTTCCGGCTCGTCCGGATCGCCGCGGCATCGACCATATTTTTACATTTTCGGCAATGCCCGCACCCCGCACGTGTTTTGAAGGCATTCAACTTCTTACGCCCGGCCACTTCCTAACCGTGACCACGGCAAGCCGAGATGGATCGAAGGGTCGCATCGAAGAGCGAGCTTTCTGGGAAATGGATTTTCCCGACAAAGGTAGCGAGGAATGGGGAGGCAATCCCAAACGGCTGGTTGATAACTTTGAGCAACTTTTGCTTCAGGCCGTTGAGGAACGATTGCGCGCCGACGTACCGGTCGGCGCCTACCTTTCCGGCGGCGTCGATTCGAGCATGATACTGGCGCTGGCCTGTAAGCTCAAAGGTCCGGCAATTAATACTTACACCGTTCGTGTCCACGATCCGAAGCTCGACGAACTCGATGCGGCTAGTCTCTCAGCTCGCCACATTGGCGCGAAGCCACCAATTGTACAGGATTTTCGGGACGAGGACGCAATTGCGACTTATCCAAAATTGATCGCCGCCGCCGAAGCTCCGGTAATTGACACCTCTTGCGCCGCCCTCCTCCAGCTCGCAGGCCGCGTCCACAGTAATGGGCAAAAAGTTGTATTGACCGGCGAAGGCGCGGACGAATGGCTAGTTGGTTATCCCTGGTATAAAGCTGCAAAGTTGATCGGTTTCCTCGACCTCGTGCCCGGCTTCCCATTGAGTAACCTTGCGCGGAACGCTTACCTTCATCTGAACAAGGTTCCGCACTTTTCAAAAGCGTGGAGGCAACAAGTCGAAGAATCGGTGGGAGGCCCGAACGCCTGGATCGATGCCTATGGTGTTCTCGCGATCTCGAAGCTTCGCTTTTATAGCGAACCAATGCGCGACACAGTCATGCAAACCGATCCCTGGACAGAATTGAACTTTCCGGTCGAACGGGCCAGGCATTGGGACCCGCTGCATCGCGGAGTTTGGATTGCCGCACGCGTTCTCTTAGCCGGACATTTGCTTCAAGCCAAAGGTGATCGCGTAGCCATGCACTCCTCCGTCGAAGTTCGGTATCCATTCCTGGACGAGGATGTCTTTGATTTTCTGGCAAAGCTGCACCCGCGGTGGCGGCTTCGTGGACTCCGCGACAAACATTTGCTGCGCCTTTTGGCAGAACGATGGGTTCCAAAATCTGTAGCGCGTCGACAAAAAGTAATCTTTCGCGCACCGCTGGACAGCTTTCATATGGATCCGGAGCCGCGATTCATAGCAGAGCTATTGAGCGAGCAATCATTGCGCCGGACCGGCTACTTCGACGTGGCCGCTGTGAACCGCTGGCGTAATGATTTTCGAAAAATGCGGGCCGGCTCGCTGCCTCGACTTTCAGTAGAGGCAGGTCTCATGGCGGTCGTCGCGACGCAACTGTGGCATCACCTCTTTATGGGTGGTGGTCTGGCGGACTTACCGGAGTGGTCAGCAGTGCCGACGCCAGCGACGGTAGAAGGCGGTTCCGCATCGGCAGCGATCCCCCTTGTGAAAAGCTAAAGTTTGGCCAGCGCTTCGCGCCCGCGTTGCTTTGTTTCGGGATCGTCTTTTTCTGTATCGGGCATAGCCAGACCCTTGTTGATGAACTCGCGCGCTTCTTGTTTTCTCCCCATCTGCGCGTAAATGCGCCCGAGCTCGATGTAATGCATGAGGCGGGTGGGATCGATCGCGATGGCTTTATTCAGGCAGCGCTCGGCCTCGGGGAGCGAGCCGACGGGGAGCTTGCCGTAGATGGCGCCGGCGAGCGCGCGCTTCACCGCGCCGATGTCGGCGAGCACACGATTCCAGCGGCCGAGAATGTGCCACGCGGAGTCGTTGCGCGGGTCGATGGCGAGCGCGCGGTCGACGGCGGCCTTGATCCGCGGCGAAGCGTCGACCTGGTCCTTCGAGCTCATGATGGGGAGCATCTTGCCATACGAGATGGCCGGCGAGAGCTGCGCTTCGCAATCGTTCGGCCCGAGCTCGGCCGCGCGCAACGCGTAGATCAGCGAGAGTCTGCCGAGCCGCAGCTTTTCGTCCTTCGATTTCGCGTCCTGCATCAGGTGCCGGTACTGGCGCGCGATCCGCGTGAGGATGCGCACGTTGTTGGCGTCGGCCTTGTCGGCCGGCAAATAGCATTTGAGCGCCTCGCCCGCCTGCAGCTTCTGGTCGTAGGCGTCGCCTTTGCGGAGCAGCTCG
>DATARG010000036.1:0-10265 GCA_036264275.1 Candidatus Udaeobacter sp.
ATCGGTAGCGAGTTGCCCAGATCGAGAACAAATCTCGATCTGCTTGAGACTGGATGGCTGTTTGATCTTTCGCGGCGGATAACTCTGGGCGGCGGTATTCATAATGTCGACCCAGATTGGCAGCGCCAGCTCGCGACCGAACGCGCCGCGATAAATTTTCTGCGGCTTATCGAAACCAGCCCACACAGCACAGGTGAAATTAGAATCGTATCCGGCAAAAAGAGCATCAGTGAAATCGTAGGCTGTTCCGGTTTTTCCGGCGGCGGGAAACTTCTTTAGTCCAAACTGTGCATAAGCAGTTTTTCCTGTTCCGGATTGAAGCGCATCTACAAGGCACGAATGCACTTCGTACGCGGTCTCCGGTTTGGTCACGATTTTCCGGATGCTCTGCTGTTTTCCATCCCAAACCAGCGTGCCGTCTTTTTCCTCAATGCGTTCCAGGATATGCGGTGTACTCGATCGCCATCCGCCGTTCGGAAACACCGTGTACGCCATCGCAAGCTCGGCCAGCGTAACTTCGCTGCTGCCGAGAAATGTCGCTGGATACGGGCGAAGCGGAGAACGAACACCCGCCAAAGAACAGAACTGCAACACCGCCTCGATTCCCGCGTCCATTCCGATGCGGACGGTTGCGCCATTTTTCGACTTCACGAGCGCCTGCCTGGCGGTCATTCGACCTTCGTATTGGTTGTCCGCATCTTCGGGTCCCCACTCACCGAGAATTCCGGTTGTGCCCCCGATCATCACTGCGCGGTTATCCAGAGGCGAATCTTCAACCAAAGAACCCGGATACATTCCTCGTTCGAAAGCCGTCGCGTAAACAAACGGCAACATAGCCGTGCCTGCAGGCCGGCGAGCCTGCAACGCTCGATTAAACTGGTTGTGTTCGAAGTCGCGTCCACCCACCAGCACAAGAATGTCCCCGGTGGCGTTATCCAAGCCGATCGCCGCGCCTTGCAAGTACTCCGGCGCAGGTTGCTCAGCCATCTTACCGATCGCTTTGGCCTTGCGAAACGATGCTGCGTAATCCGCGTACGTCTGATGCTTGTACTCGGAATGGTGCTCGGCTTGCTCCAAGTGTGCCTTTAGAGAATCCTCGGCTGCGCGCTGAAGATTGACGTCGATCGTGGTGTGAATCCGATAGCCTTCGTTTATCGCCCGGTCCCACCCCACGGCCGCAATCACCTGCTGGCGAATGTAATCTACGGCGTAAGTCTGGCCCTGAGCGGCTTGCCGGCTGCCGACCGCGATCTTTTCGGCGCGCGCAGCAGCGCATTGTTCGCGGGTGATGAATCCGTTGTCGCGCATTCGATCTAGCGCAAAGTCTCTTGTCTCGCGCGAGTTAGTCCGGTCCGACCACGGGGATAATCGGTTTGGACTTTTGATTAGACCTGCCAGCGTGGCGCACTCCGCCAGCGTCATATCGCGTGCAGACTTGCCAAAGTACCCGCGCGCGGCTGCTTCGGCTCCGTACATGCCGCCACCGAAGTAAATCCGGTTCAGATACGATTCGAGGATTTTCTGTTTGCTGAAATTGTCCTCGATTCGCCTGGCCAGAAAAATCTCCAGCAGCTTTCGGCGGTAAGTTCTTTCTTTGAGCGAGAAACTGTTGCGCGCCAGTTGTTGAGTGATGGTGCTGCCGCCCTGGCGGACATGACCCGCCGTCAAATTTTTGAGCGCTGAGCGAATGATCCCCATCAGATCGTAGCCATGATGCTCGTAAAACTTTGCGTCCTCGACCGCAATGACGGCGTTGATCAAATCGGGAGCCAACTTCTCGTACGGAACCGTCTCGCGATTCTCGACGTAGATTTGGCCAAAGATCTTCCCGTTGCAATCCAGAATCACACTGGCCGATTCCATTTGATCGAGCTTGTTGAGGTCGAAAGAATTGGCCTGCGCCTGTAGATCGAAGACGACGCTGGAAGCGAAAACAGTTAGGAACAGCCCCACCACGACCAGAATGGCCACGGGAACGTAAAACCATGGCCTCAAATACCATGGCCGCCGAAAGCGATAGCCCGGCGGCGGTCTGAGGTATGTGTTGGTCGGTTTCAAACAGGCAAAACGACTCGGTAACGAAGGTAGGCGCCAAACGCCCAGCGCTCAACGTTCAGTTTCCTGGAGGGAGCGCAAGCTGAATATTGGAGTTTGCGGCATTGGACGTTGATCGTTGCGCATTCGACCTTCTTCACTTGAACACGCCGCTCGTTGAATCGATCCGTGAAACGATCCGCGCAGAAGGTCCGCAATCGTTCGCGTGGTTCATGCAGCAGGCTCTATATAATCCCGATCACGGTTACTATTCGTCAGGCCGCTGCGTGATAGGTCGCAAAGGTGACTATTTCACGAACGTCAGCGTGGGTCCGTTGTTTGGGCAATTGCTTGCCTCGCAGTTCTCCGAAATCTGGGAACGCCTCGGGAAGATGAAAGGTTTCGTGATTGTCGAGCAGGGCGCGCACGATGGGCAGTTCGCGCGGGATGTTCTGGAGTTCGTGCAAAAGCGGTTCCCGGAATTCTTTGACGCGTTGCGCTACCGGATAGTCGAGCCATTTACAACGTTGGAAGAGCAGCAACGCCGGATGTTGGGGACGTTTGGCGATAAGGTTGACTGGCAAAGATCGCTGGAACCATTCACTGGGGTCCATTTTTCCAATGAATTGCTCGACGCGATGCCGGTGCGCTTGATCAGTGATGGAACGGAGAAGTTGGTAGCTCTCGACGGCGACAAATTCGTATTCGTCGACCAACAGGTTGATGAAACCAGGTTCAATCAAGCAGCCCTCGAGTCCGTCGATCAAATCGCGGCGAACTTGCAGCGTGGTTACGTGATTGCGATCGATTACGGGTGCATGGATGAGGATTTTCAGAGAAGCGTTCAAGTCCGAGCCCGACATCGAAATCCGGATTCGCCATTCGAACAAATCGGCGACGCGGACATCACGATGTCTGTGCATTGGAAGAGCATTATCGAGCGTTCGCAAGCAAACGGATTGCGCGTAGCTGGATTTACCGATCAACATCGTTTTCTGACAGGAATCATTTCGCAATTCGGTAGAGGCGGTTCACCTGAACCGCCTGCGGGTGATTGGGGTCAATGGCTCCTACCGGATTGCGCGAAGGCGAAGCGAGAATTGCAAACGCTGCTTCATCCGGAAATGCTCGGTCGTGCTTTTCAAGTGCTGGGACTTGCGAAAAATGTCGATGCCGAAACGAATCCGCTGGCAGGTTTCAAATTCGCCCGCCAGTTGGGTCAAAGCGACTGAAGATGCCGCACCTTTTTCTTGAGCCCAGGATTGTCTGAATGAAGCGCAAGGCTTCTTCTACTTAAAAAGCGCCGGCAATTTTAGCAGCGTATTCCAGATTCCCCACGCAAGCGGGATTCCGACAACGGCCCAGTATATGAAAAGTTTGAGCGCATTACTGGTCGATTGATTTCGCAGGGTCATGGAAAAACGTACGGCTGATAGTTATTGATCACCTCTGTGAAAGTAATAGCGCTCGTTCACCGGGCGGACAGAAAGGTTGCAGATTCCCTCGGTGGTCGGCGATTTGAAATGGCCCATGAGCAGCAAACTGAGGTTCGAACCGATAAAGGCGCCGCCGCCAAATCCCATGATGGCCATGCCGGTCGCCATGCCAGGGCGATCGGGAAACCATTTTACCAAAGTCGAAACCGGCGAGATGTACCCGAGACCGAGCCCGCAACCTCCGATCACCCCATAACCAAGACAGATAATCCAAAGTTGGTGCCACCAAACACCGAAGGCCGAGGTGACGAAACCACCGCCAAAGCAAAGAGCGGAGATAAACATGGTCTTGCGTGGTCCAATGCGTTCGACCCAGCGTCCGAAAATCGCAGCTGAAAGTCCGAGAAAAAAAATGGCGAGACTGAAAATCCACGCGAGCGACGGTTGCGACCAATCTCCGGGCGCTGACTTGGTAACTCCAATGATTTTGGTGAGTGGCAACTTGAAAACGCTGAACGCATAAACTTGGCCAATAGAAAGATGAACCGCGAGCGCTGCGGGTTTTGCTACGGTTTGTTGTCGATCGAAAAACCCCATCCAGAGTAAAATCCGCATTCGAAACCATTTCGGACGTGACGATCAAGATATTTTCGTCAGGTTCTGTTACGATTGTGTGAACTGATGGCTTCGCCGATTGAGTTTCTTCTAAAGTGGCCGCTCGTTAGGCAAATTCGCGAGCGAAAGGATGGTACCGGCCTCGAGTCGATGTCGGACAAGACGCGTGCGATGCATGCGCGCACTGACGATGCCGAGGTAGCGCGCTCGATTTGTCCATATTGCGGTGTCGGGTGCGGTCAATTGATCTTCCACAAGGACGGCAAACTGGTTTCAATCGAAGGCGATCCGGAATCGCCAATCAGCCAGGGAAATCTCTGTCCCAAGGGTGCCGCGTCATATCAATTGCTAACCCATTCGCGGCGCGAAACCAAAATGAAGTATCGCGCGCCGTGCTCGAGGGAGTGGACGGAGCTTTCGCTCGACCGCGCCATGGAGATGGTTGCCGACCGCGTCTGGGAATCGCGCAAGCGTACGTTTGTGCACGAGCATGACGGCGTTTCGATCAACCACACAACGGCGATATGTCATCTCGGCGGCGCGACACTGGATAACGAAGAAAATTATCTCATCAAAAAGCTTTTCACCGGAGGCCTGGGCATGGTCTGTGTGTCCAACCAGGCCCGTATATGACATAGCAGCACGGTGCCCGGTCTGGGCACCTCCTTTGGCCGGGGTGGAGCTACAACCGCGCAACAAGATCTCGCTAACGCAGATTGCATTCTGATCGAAGGTTCCTCGATGGCAGAAGCGCACCCGGTCGGTTTTCGCTGGGTGATGAAAGCAAAAGAGCAGGGCGCCACGATCATCCACGTCGATCCCCGTTTCTCACGCACGAGCGCGCTGGCCGATATCTGGGTGCCGATCCGCGCGGGTACTGACATTGTATTTCTTGGCGGACTCATCAATCACTTGATTGAATACGAGCTGTACTTTCGCGAGTACGTCGTTCATTACACGAATGCCTCCTGCATTCTGTGTGATGAATACCGCGACCCTGAGGACAATGGAGACGGTTATTTCTCAGGCTGGAATGAAGAAAAGCGCGCTTACGAAGGCGGCAGTTGGCTTTACAAAGGCGGCGATCTGAGTCGCCCGGAGCGCGATCTCACGCTGCAAGATCCGCAATGTGTTTTTCAGAAACTAAAGCGGCATTTTTCTCGCTACACACCGGAGATGGTGGAGAAAATCTGTGGTATTCCACCAGATCTCTTTCACAAGGTCGCGCATGCGCTCGCGGCCGCGTCCGGACCAGAGCGGACTGCCGCGCTTTGCTATGCAGTTGGCTGGACGCAGCATTCCAAGGGCGTGCAGATCATTCGCACAGCTGCGATTCTGCAATTGTTGCTTGGAAACATTGGCAGGCCCGGCGGCGGCATTCTGGCGTTGCGCGGTCACGCTTCGATCCAGGGCTCCACTGACATTCCGACGCTTTACGACATCCTTCCCGGGTATCTGACCATGCCGCATAAGTGCGACGAGAATCTTCAGCATTATCTGGATCATTACACGAAAAAGACGGGACTCTGGTCGAATTACCCAAAGTATCTCGTGAGCACGCTCAAGGCGTACTACGGGAAACTCGCGACTGCTGAAAATGATTTCGGCTACGGCTTCCTTCCCAAACTCACCGGCAATCATTCCTTCTTTGAATACCTGTACGACATGCTCGACGGAAAAATGGAAGGCATGTTTTTGATGGGCCAAAACCCAGCCGTCGGCGCGCCCAATTCGCGGCTGCAACGAAAAGCACTTTCGAAACTGAAATGGCTCGTCGTCCGTGAGCTGGTCGAGATTGAATCCGCAAACTTCTGGCGCGAATCACCTGAGGTTGAGCGCGGCGAGCTGAAGTCCGAAGACATTGAAACGGAAGTTTTCTTTTTTCCAGCTGCTGGGCATGCGGAAAAAGCCGGCGCGTTCACAAATACACAGCGACTTTTGCAATGGCGCGAGAAAGCCGTCGATCCCCCGGGCGATTGTCGATCGGAGGCATGGTTCATTCACCAACTGGCTTTGCGCTTGATCGCCAAAGCGAAAGCATCAAACGACCCGCTCGACGAGCCGCTTCGCGCGCTGGATTGGTGGTATCCGGAGGATGAATTCGGCGATCCGCAAATGGAAGCTGTCCTCGCCGAGATCAACGGCTGGTACACGGATCCTGCAGTTAAAATTGCGGACTCCGGCGAGAAGCATGGGGTTGTGTTCGGGCTCGATCGAGATGGCAATCCTCATCACGGGTCGCAAGTGAACGGTTTCGCAGAATTAAAAGCGGACGGATCCACTGCATGCGGCGCTTGGATTTACTCGGGTGTCTTTCGTCGCGATGGCGTGAACCGGGCGAACTCGCGCAAATCCAGAGATTACCTTGGTCACGGCTGGGGCTTCGCGTGGCCGAGCGATCGCCGAATCATTTATAATCGCGCCAGCGCGCGGCCGGACGGCCGTCCATGGAGTGAACGAAAGAAATTAGTTTGGTGGGACTCGGAAAAATGGACCGGCATCGATGTTGCGGGATTTGTACAAGGAAAAGCGCCGGACTTTGAACCGGAGGTAGGTGCAGAAGGCCTTGACGCAATTCCGGGGGATGCACCTTTCATCCTGCACGAGGACGGCCTTGGGTGGATTTACGTGCCCAAAGGTTTAAAGGACGGCCCATTCCCAACTCATTACGAGCCGCTCGAGTCGCCGGTCTCGAATGAGCTTTATTCTCACGACACCAATCCCGCTGAGCAATGGTTTGCGCGCCAGGAGAATCGCTTCGCGCCGCCGGGGGACCCACGATTTCCTTACGTTCTAACGACCTACCGCTTGACGGAACACCACACAGCGGGTGGCATGTCGCGTTTTCTGAGTCATCTCGCGGAATTGCAGCCGGAAATGTTCGCTGAGATTTCGCCAGAACTAGCGACGCAACTCGAGATTGATAACGGCGATTACATTTGCGTGGTTACTTTGCGCGGCGCAATCGAAGCACGCGCACTTGTTAGTCGCCGAATTCGGCCGTTGGCGCTCAACGGGAAAACAGTGCATCAGATTGCGTTGCCTTATCATTACGGCACAGCCGGCCTCGTGCGGGGCGGGGCTGCGAATGATCTTCTAACTATCTCCGGTGAGCCGAACGTCACGATCATGGAAGCCAAGGCGCTTACCTGCAACATCGTACCTGGACGTCTGCCACGTGGACCAGCGTTCGCTGAATTTCTTGACAAATATGCATCGCAAACTGGCCCAACGATCTTACATCCAGAAGAGCGGTCTTTCCGGAAAGGACAAAGCGGCGGGGGCCACGCGATCGAAGGAAAAGAATGAAAATGCAAGCAATGGTCGGGCGCGACCGCCGGGCGTTCAGGACTTCTGAGACACGCTTTGCGGATGGCTTGGCGATCCGTCACTACCGAGTGCCATGATTGGCGAAGGCACAAAAAGCACGAATCAGCAGAGCCATACCTACGTGCGCGACAACGTAGAGGTTGGGTTCTTCACAGATCCGACTGTGTGCATCGGTTGCAAGGCCTGCGAAGTGGCCTGCAAAGAATGGAACCAGGTTCCGGATGACGGCTTTGTTTGGTCGGGAAATTCCTACGACAACACAGGTCACCTCGGCGCATCAACATGGCGTCACGTGATGTTCGTTGAACAGGATCGTCAAAAAGGGGGCCAGATTGTGGGGTCGCATTCGTTAGGTAATATCAACGGAGAAGATCCGTTTCGCTGGATCTTTCTCTCCGATGTTTGCAAGCACTGCGAAGAAGCTGGTTGTCTCGAAGCCTGCCCAACCGGAGCGATCGTTCGGACCGAAGTCGCTTCGGTGCTTGTGCAGAACGACGTTTGCAATGGCTGCGGCTATTGCGTTGTCTCGTGCCCTTTTGGCGTGATTGACCGGCGGCCGCAACCTTTGCTCGACGCCGGCGGCGCATTCAAATGCACCTTTTGTTACGATCGGCAAAAAAGCGGCCTTCCCCCCGCGTGCGCCAAAGTTTGTCCAACTGAATCGATCGTTTTTGGAAGACTCGATGATTTGCGGGCGCGTGCCGCGCAACGTGTGCATCAATTGCGAGAACACGGTTATGCGGACGCGCAACTTTACGATCCCACCGAAACGTCTGTTCGCGGCACGCACGCTTTTTTCCTGATTCTCGGAGAGCCCGAAGCATACGGCCTTCCGCGAAAGCCGCAGATTCCGACAATTCATCTGAAGGCCGCGTGGATAGCCGCATTTGCCACCGTCATCGGTACAATCGTCGTCACTCTTTGCGCATTTGCATTTTTATGAGCGCGCAGCAAGCAACATCGGGGAGCGCACGCGTTGCGCGCGCCGGCGAGCCCGTCCTTGCGATAGTGAACTTTCCGTCAGGGCCAACGTGGCCGTCGGAGCGGCGATTCGAGAAAAGACTGTTTCGGCGCGCCGCCGCTGCAACGGACGCGAAGCGACGGCCAGGCTTTCAAACCAGCACGCCAGACGCGTACGCTCCCTAACCCCATGCCTAACGAATCGCGAATCGACCAATTACGTGAAGAAGCCTGGGCAAAAGGTGTAGTGACTGGCAGCGGGGTAGACGTCGCCAGCGGCCCGATTCCGCGGAAGCCGGGTTACTATGGTCAGCCAGTTGTTAGGCCGCCGGTGTGGACGTGGGAAATCCCAGTTTACTTGTTTGTGGGTGGCCTCGGTGGAATGTCAGGCGCAATCGCGTTTGCCGCGCTGCTGTTTCACCACTTCGATGTTGCGCGTACCGCAATGTGGGTCGCTGCGATTGCATCGGCGCTCTCGCCGATTCTGCTGATTTTGGATCTGGGCCGGCCGCATCTTTTCATTAACATGCTGCGCGTATTCAAACCTCAATCGGCCATGTCGATGGGTGCCTGGATCCTGGCGGCATTCGGAATGTGTGTTGTTCCAGGTTTGATCGCGCTGGAGCTTCAGACCTTCCACGCCTTCGGTGGAGCAATTGACTACATTCTTGGCCCCGTCGCAGGAGTTCTGATTTTTGGATCGGCGATTTTTGGAATGTTGCTAGCGACATATACAGGTGTGCTGATCGGCGCGACGGCGATACCGGCCTGGTTCTTGCATCACAAGCTGTTGCCGATTCATTTTGGGACGGCGGGATTGGGATCTGCTGCTGCGCTGCTGGAATTGCTTGGTCATCGAATCCTGCCGCTCAACGCGATCGGCTTATTTGCGGCTGCGGTCGAAACCGTGCTCTTAATTTGGCTCAGCATCAATAGACATGGCGCCGCCGATCGAGCTATCCACGAGCATCGGTCGGGCCGGCTTATTCGCATCGGCGAAGTATTAACCGGCCCGTTGTCGCTTGTATTGCGATTCTTTGGCGCGATTCCGTTGGCGGCCATTTCGTTCTTGCTTGGTGCGTTAGTTAGCCGCTTCGGCTGGATTGCTGTGGGAAAAATTTCCGGTCGGGATCCGGAATCAGTTTTTGCCTCACAACAGTGACCCTGTAGTCGCGGGGCGCTGACGCCGGCGGCGTACTTCGTTATGCCTAATCGAGGATTATGCGTTCGATGTGCGTATAAACGTTAAATGTGGGCGGGCGCAAAAAACTTATGAGCGTCTGATTGCTGTCGCGCGCGAGCCCGACAGCGAGACTTGAAGGCGCCGATACAGCGGCCACGATTGGAATTCCGGCGGCGAGTGATTTTTGTATGATCTCAAACGACGCGCGGCCACTGACGAGAAGAAGGTGCCTGTTCAATGGTAGGAGCTCGTCGAGAAAAGCGCGTCCGACTGCTTTATCCACTGCGTTGTGTCGTCCGATATCCTCGCGCGCAATTTTCAACTTACCATCTACGCCGAAAATTCCGGCTGCATGAATGCCACCTGTGCGTGCAAAATCGCTTTGCGCATTGCGCAATGTGTCCGGCAGCGACAGGAGCGTTTCAATGTGAATCCGGATATCAGCCGATTGTATCGGAGGAAAATTTTGCCGAATGGTGTCGATGCTTGTTTTGCCGCACAGACCACAACTACTGGAGATCGTTCCGAAACGTTTTGTCGAGTTCAATTTTAATTTCACATCGCCTCCAAGCTCCACAACGACTCTGTTGTCGCCGTTCACTGAAACGCTCTCGATCTGATCCCGAGCGTGCACGATTCCTTCCGAAAGTAAGAACCCGGTTGCGAGTTCTTCATCGTGACCAGGTGTGCGCATCGTAGTGGCGATG
>DATARG010000280.1:0-3365 GCA_036264275.1 Candidatus Udaeobacter sp.
GATTATCTGAACAAAATTGTGACTCGCCGTGCGGTTGTATTTTTCATCTCGGATTTTCAAGCGCCAGATTTCTCGCGAGCGCTCGCGGTGAGCGGGCGTCGCCATGATTTCATAGCAATTCAGATCCAGGACGAACGCGAAAGAACGCTGCCAAACGTCGGTATCATTACATTGGAAGATGCCGAGACAGGCGAACAGATTGAGATCAATACCGCAGATCGTAAGACGCGAACTGTTTTTACAGATCTGGTTAATGGATTTGAAACGGAGCTCTCGCGCAGGCTCCGACGGAACAATGTTGATACGATCACGCTGCAAACCGGCAAAGATTATTTGCCGCCATTGCGCTCGTTTTTCAGACAACGCGAACGCCGCCTCCGGGTTCGATAAAACAGATTGGAGTAGCGGAGTAATGGATCGCAGCAGGAATGAAATGAATTCACGTCATAAGACACCACTGCTCTACTGCTCCTTCACTCCAGTCTTTCTGGTCGTCGCTGAGGAGTTCCACGATATCGCGCCTCCTGTGGATTATTCCCTGATTCCTCCGTGGCTTGTTTTTGTAATCGCCTTTGTCGTCCTGTCATTGCTGGGTCTGATTGTGTGGTGGTTTGTGCAGCGGCGGAAACCAGAATTGCCGCCCAAGGCGCCACGCGAAATCGCTCTCGAAGAGCTGGAACACATTCGGAACGAAATTGAGGGAATCAATCCGTATCAGTTCAGTATTCGCGTTTCCGACATTCTGAGACGCTACGTGTCGCAGCAGTATGGCGTTCCGGCAACGCGACAAACATCCATAGAGTTTCTCACCGCCGCGGCTAAGGCCCCGTCGTTTTCTGCCGGTGACAAATCGTTGCTGGAAGATTTCCTGAGCCGGTGTGATCTCATCAAGTTTGCCAAGTACGAAGCCACAACCTCAGACAGCGAGTTGTTATTGGAAGAGGCAATCCGCTTCGTGAAAGGAGGTCAGCTTGCAGCTGTCTGACTGGTTACCGACCAATAGCGCATTAACTTTTGCGCGTCCGTGGCTGCTTCTTCTATTGCTGGCGATACCGTTGCTTGCCTGGTTACGCGGAAAACGGGGACCGGGCGCGGCGTTGACGTACTCGTCTACAGCGAGTTTGCGAGCGATCGGAAAACAGAGCGCCGCGCGAGTCGGTAAAATCCTGCGGGCGTTGCTACTTTTGGCTCTCGCTTTTTTCGTAGTTGCTCTCGCGCGCCCGCAACTCGGTAAGAGTCTTACGCAGATCGAAGCGAGCGGAATCGATATCATGCTGGTGCTGGACGTTTCCGGCTCGATGTTGACGAAAGATTTTACGATAGGCGGCCAGGAAGCGACGCGTGTGGACGCGATCCGAGAGGTCACGCGGAAATTTATCGAAGCTCGTCCAAACGATCGCATCGGGATCATCGCGTTTGCCGGTCGTCCGTATGTCGTGAGCCCGATGACATTGGATCACGACTGGCTATTGCAAAACCTGGATCGAGTAAAAATCGGCCTCGTAGAAGACGGCACTGCAATCGGATCGGCCATGGCATCGGCTTCAAATCGGCTAAATGATAAACGTTCCAAGAGCCATGTGCTCGTCCTCTTAACCGATGGTGAAAACAACGCCGGCAAAATTCCACCGAACACAGCCGCGGAAGCAGTTAAAGCATTAAAGCTTCATTTCTACGCAATCGGCGCCGGAATTAACGGAATCGCGCCGGCACCCATCTTCACCAGTCGTGGGCCGTTAACCGATGCGTTGGGGAATATCCTCTACGAAAATCAGCCCGTGCAATTTAATGAAACCGGTTTGAGGGATGTCGCTAAAATTGCCGACGGGAAATTTTTCCGAGCAACTGACACTGAATCCCTGGAACAGATTTTCAACGACATCGACAAGTTGGAGAAATCAACGGTGAGCGTGAAAAAATATCAGCAATACCGCGATCTCTTTCCGCTGTGTCTGATGGGTGGCTGCGGACTGTTGATAGCGCAACTGCTGTTGTCCCAAACGATTTGGAAAAAGTTACCGTGAGAACAACGTTGAAGCATTTAACCGTTGAACCGTTGATGCGCCCATCCTGTCATGTTGAGCGAAGCGAAACATCTCGACTTTTTTCTTCAAGCGCTGCCGGACCAAAACATCAGAGATTGAAAGCCTGGCCTCGCGGACTTCGTCCGTTGCGTTGCAGCTTCGCTTCGTTAAGAACGACACCGGTGCTGAATTTTCCAACGCTTCAACGCTCCAACGTTTCAACAATCCTATGACCTTTGGCGCACCAGAATGGCTTTGGGGATTATTGCTCATCCCACTCTTGATCGCGATTTTCGTGAACGCGGAACATCGCGGGCTAAAGCGGCTGCAGCAGTTTGTTTCTGCGCGTCTGTTGCCGCAGCTCGCGGGAACTGTCAATCGGCAGCGGCGCATCATCAGATTTGGTTTGCAGTTGCTTGGGCTTGCGCTGGCGATTGTCAGTCTGGCGCAACCGCGCTGGGGTTACACATTTGAGGACGTCAAGCGTAAAGGACTGGATCTACTGATCGCCGTCGACACATCGCGCAGCATGTTGTCTAACGACGTCCAACCAAGTCGACTCGAGCGCGTCAAACTGGCGATTCAGGATTTGATGGACCAACTGCAAGGCGACCGTGTTGGTCTGATTGCCTTTGCAGGGCGCGCATTCTTGCAAGCGCCGCTTACGATCGATTACGACGCGGTAATTGAGGCCGTCAACGATATCGACACAAAGACCATTCCTGAAGGCGGCACCAATATCTCGAGCGCTATCGCACTAGCCACGCAGAGTTTCGGCAAAAGCGCCATGGGAAATCGCGCGCTGGTCATCTTCACCGACGGCGAAGAATTGAGCGGCGATGCCGTGAAAAGCGCGAAAGCTGCGGCGGATGCAGGGGTGCGCATTTTCACCGTCGGCGTTGGGACACCGCAAGGTTCATTGATTCCGGTAACCGGCGATAACGGTGAGACAAGCTTCGTGAAGGATATAAATGGCCACGTCGTCAAATCAAAACTGGACGACAAACGTCTGCGCGAAGTGGCAGAGGCGACGGGCGGGTTCTATCTGCATTTGGAAAACGGCCCGCGAACGATGCAACAGATTGAGGGCGAAGGCTTGGCAAAAATGCAGGCTGCTGAGATGGACGTGCGTTTGTCGCGCCGGCCAATCGAACGTTACGAATGGCCGCTCGGTGCGGCGTTGCTTGCGCTGGCATTGTCGATTCTGATTTCTGAGCGCAAACGGGCGCGTGTGCGATCGAACGTGCCTGCGCCTGTCCGCAATGTCACGCCTACTCTCGCCGGTGGACCAGCCAAAATTGCGGGCGCTGCCGCAGTTCCCCTCATCTTGCTGTGTTCATC
>DATARG010000291.1:0-4085 GCA_036264275.1 Candidatus Udaeobacter sp.
TTGAGCGAACCTTCAGCTGCTGCCGCCCGGCCGACATCCATTACAAGAATCAATCCGGCCAGGAAAAGCAAGTTACCGAAGCGTTGTTGCAAAGCTAATAGGGTCATGCTGTTTCGTACTGCCAAGTAAAAAGCGTGCGGAACCGAAATCTCAAATCTAACTTAGTCAGGAACCTGAAATTGGCCATGGCCCCCCGTATTCGAACAGAAGTACAGGTAATGTTTTTCGATACCGATTGCGGAGGTGTGGTATCCAATATTGCGTATCTGCGGTTTATCGAGACGGCGCGCACACATCTTGCTGAGGAGCTGGGGCTCGCGCTCGTGGAAATGGCGCAAAAGCAAAGATATCCGGTCGTAGTCCATACAGAGATCGATTACCGACGCGCGGCGAAGCTCGGCGACCGGCTGGTGATTGAAGGGTGGCTGGACCGCTTAGAGCGTGCGCGGTTCTGGTGCGCATTCCGCATAACGCGGCCACAAGACGACATGTTTATCGCAGAATGCCGCCAAATGCTCGCGTTGATCGAGATGCCGACAGGAAAGTTGCTGCGCCTGCCTGAGCATTGGAAAACGTACGAAAAAGCCGAATCCACTGAGCATCAGGAACGCGAATCTCAAACCGGGACGATTCCCGGTGGAGAAGGTGTGCAATGACAGCGGGCGCCCGCACCTTAAGCATTGAAGAAACGTTGCTGGACCCGCCGACGTTGCCGCCGCCGCCAACGCGGCATGCATTGTTGGTGATTCTGATTGCGCTCGCGGCGCTGCTACATGTCGTAACCATCGGTACCGGCGATCTCTACAGCGAGACGGAGGGTCAATACGCTGGGGCCGCACGTGAGATGGCGGCAAACCATAACTGGTTGCTCCCAACCAACAACGGCATACCACGTCTGCAAAAACCGCCGTTGCTCTATTGGCTCATCATTGCTTCCTACAAAATTCTCGGTGTGACGGAGGCGGCAGCTCGACTGCCGGTCGCATTGGCCGTGGTAGCCACGGTTGCACTGATTTTTCTAATTGGCGAAAAGCTCAGCGATTACTGGCGCGGTTTCATCGCCGGTCTGATCTACCTCAGCTTTTGCGGCACGTTCCTTCTCGCGCGCATTGTCATGCCCGAACCGCTGGTCAGCGTATTCATGGCCGGAGCGATGTTCTGCGGAATATGCGGCTACGAGCGGAAGCGCCATCGGCGCGTCTGGTTCGCCGGTGTCTGGATTTTTGCTGCGCTAGCTTGCCTAACGAAAGGCTTTCTCGGCATCGTTTACCCCGCTGCGGTTTTTGTTTTGCTCTCGATTTTTTATCGCGAAGCGAGAATTCGGTTTCGCGCGCTTCTGCGATGGGAATATGCGTTGATTTTTCTTTTGATCCTGACGCCGTGGCACATCTGGGCACAATGGCATTTCCCGCATTATTTTCGCTATGTCAGATCCGAATGGCTGGGACACCTGCGCGGGCTCACGGATGAGACACACGATTTCCTCGGCGTGCCCGCTTATCAATTCGTGATACTGCACGTGGCGTGGTGGTTTCCATGGTCGATTGCGTTGCTGCCCGGCGTGACTTTTGCCTGGCGCCGTGTTACCCGCCCGCAAGAAATTAATTTCGGCGATGCATTACTGATTTGCTGGATGGCCGTGGTGTTCGTTCCTCTGCTCTTCTTGGGACAGCGACAGGACTACTATTCGATGAGCATGTGGAGCGCGTTTGCGCTCTGGGCAGCCACAGCCTGGGACATGATTCCTCAATCGTTGCGGGTCGCGGGCGCGATCGCGGTGGGTGTTACGGGTGTGATTCTTGCGGTGGGAGCGCAGTTCATGGCTCGTGCCGCGCGTGCTCTAAACGGAAATTGGGGAGTGATGGATGCGCGTTGGACCGCGTGGCGAGCATTGCATGACATGCCTGTCTCCGCGTGGTTAGCATTGCGGCCCATGCTTGTGATTACCGCCGTCTCATTCGTGTTTTTTTCGCTCATAGCGCTCTACCTGATTTTCAAACAGCGCGGCAAACTCGCGGCCGTCGCTCTGGCACTCTCGATGATTCCAGCAGGGCTAAGCATGGTAGTAGGCGTGGCGAAAACCGCGCCCTATTTCTCACTCGCCGATGTCGCCCGTTACCTGAATCCGCGCCTGGAGGCAGGCGGCCACGCCATGTTTGAAGGGCCACTAGACGATAGCAGCAGCCTTATTTTTTATCTCAATCGAAGATTCTTTTTTGTTAACCAAAATCCACGGAAAGAAGCTCCAATGGGGGTACCAAACAGCGATATTTTTCTGGACGAACAAGCGGTTCTGGACAAATGGGCTCAACCGGATGCCATTTACCTGATTGTGGAACAAAGTCGGGCGGACTACTGGAAAGAACTGGTTACAAGCCGCTTTCACGTTTATCACCAGGTCACTACATCCGGCACGTACGCAGTGCTTAGCAATCAGCTTTAAAACAAAGTTCATTCACTTACCGCGCATTCTTGAAAAACTGACAAGTCGCGCTACTGTGCCGGCTCACTTCCACGTCAACTCTTCACCGATTTTACGATTATGTCGCAACATCGCAGTTTAAAAGGGGCCAGCACGATTGCGGCTAAGCGCAATGTGCTGAAACGCTTCGAACGCGTTGAGCTTCTCAAGAAACGCGGCCAGTGGAAAGACGGTCAGAAGGTGATCGGCCTGCCGAAGACAAAGCCGGACGTTTAGCACGTTGAAGCGTTGAAGCGGGCCGTTAAGGTCGGTTGATGCGCTTAAATCGTTTCCTCGCCGCAGCGGGCCTCGGATCGCGACGGCACTGCGACGAATTGATCGCAGCGGGACGCGTTTCTATTAACGGTGAAACCTGCACTGACTTTAGCGCGCAACCAGACGCGCGTGACCACGTCAAGGTCAATGGCAAACTTGTTCACATCGCTCCGCCGCTCACCATCATGTTGCACAAGCCCGCAGGATTCGTTTCCACCCGGAGAGATCCGCAGGTGCGCGACACCGTTTTTGATTTGCTGCCAGCAAAATTCTCGCGGCTGTTCAACATCGGACGCCTCGACACACAAACCGAAGGTCTGCTGCTCCTCACAAACGATGGCGATCTCGCGCAGCGCCTGACACATCCACGGTATGAAATCGAAAAGGAATACGAGGTAACTCTGGAGCGTGCGTGGGAACCCCTGCTTGCATCGAAATTAATGCGCGGAATTTTTCTCGATGGTCGGCGCGCAAAGATCGCGCAACTTAACTCTATTTCTCCAACACGCCTGCGAGTTGTCTTGCGGCAGGGAATTAATCGACAGATTCGACGCATGTTCGAAGCCGTTGGTAATCGCGTAAAACGTCTTGTCCGGATTCGAATCGGCCCTGTGCGGCTTGGCGATTTGCCACGAGGTGATTGGCGCGCGCTGACAAAGCGTGAGCTGGAATCCCTGGACGGGCGAGCCTCAGCGAGGCCGACCCAACGCCGCAGGACCTCCGCCCTTCACGATGAAACTCGAGAACTGTAACGCGCTAATCACCGGTGCTTCAGCCGGCATCGGAAGTGAATTTGCACGTCAACTCGCCGGTCGTGCACGCTCGATGATTCTTGTCGCGCGGCGGGATGAAAGGTTGATCGAACTGGCCGATCAACTGCAACGAAAGCATCCACGGCTAGTTGTTCACATTCGAAAAGTTGATCTTGCTGATCTTGAGCAGTTGCAGGCCTTTCTCGAATGGACTGATCGCGAAAAACTCGAAGTTGATCTCTTGATCAATAACGCCGGGCTCGGCGACAGCGGTCCTTTTGCCGAAAGCAATTCCGATCGCGACAAGGAAATGACGATCGTAAATGTTGCGACGCTTACGTTGGTTACACGTCACTTTCTTCCGCAGATGATCACAAAGCATCGCGGCGCCATTCTAAACGTCAGCTCGTCGGCTGGGTTTCTTCCGATACCCGGCTCCGCTGTTTACGCAGCCACGAAAGCGTATGTGACGAGTTTCTCTGAAGCGCTTAGAGCGGAGCTTCGCGGAACGGGGATAAGCATATGCGCGCTTTGCCCCGGTCCTGTGGTAACGGAATTCCAGCAAGTCGCCAAGCGCGAGGGAGTGCAGCCGGATA
>DATARG010000014.1:0-3400 GCA_036264275.1 Candidatus Udaeobacter sp.
ACCGGGTACATTTTGCCTGCACAAAAGTTGGGGTTTCGGTCGCGTCCGCGAATGGAACCTGTTGCTAAATCAAATCATCATCGATTTTGCAACGAAGAAATCTCATCCTATGCAGGCGCAATACGCGGCAGAGAATGTGACGCCGCTCGCCGAAGGACATTTTTTAGTCCGAAAGGCGACAGACATTGCGTCAATTAAAAATCTGACCAGGGAAGATCCAGTCGCACTGGTGCAGAACATTTTGGAGAGTTTGGGCGGCAAGGCCAGTGTGCAGCAGATCGAGGAATGGCTCATTGGCGATATCTTCACAGAAGCGGAGTGGAAACGCTGGTGGGAATCAACCAGAAAGGTGCTTAAAGCTAGCGGCGCGTTCTCGATTCCTGCAAAAAAGACGGACCCGATCGAAATCCGCGGGGAGGGAGTGTCGCACGCTGACGAAGTGCTAGCGGCATTCAATAAGGCAAGGCAGCCGAAGCAGCAAATCGCGGCGGTCGAGGAGATCATAAAATCTTGCGAGCAATGTAAGGAACCGGAAAAACAACTTCAGCCAATCATCGTGGCAATCGAGAACGCAGCAGTGCGCAACCAGAAATTGCACCCCGAGCTGGCATTCCAGCTCATCATTGCGAGGGATGATTTACTTGCGCGTGTGCCATCACTACACACCACGCACATCGGTTTGACTCTTTCCAAAGTAATTGTGGAAGAGGAAAAGCGTCTAGCATCGATCCTGCCAAATTTGCCAGCGGCAAAAGAGAAACGCGTTTTGCAAGCAATGCCGGCCGCGCTGGGAGCTGGTTGGACGGAGCGGGCCTTGCGTCTCATGGAGGCGAGCCATAGTCGAATGGTCGCGCAAATTCCGCGCATCTTGAACGAAACCGGGCAACATGCGGAACTTCGGGCGATGCTGGAGCGAAGCATTCGCGAACATTTGGCGACGAGCGAGATGCTCATTTGGTTGTGCGGCGAAAAGAAGGATTGGGGCGACTTGATCACTCCGGATTTGCTCTGGGCGATTTTCGCCGCGCTCGAGCGTGAACAGCACAGTTCCACCGCTCGCAGTAGCAAGCTGCAACGGGCCGTGGTTGATGACCGGGAATTGCTTGGCGAGATGTTTACAAAAGTCGATGTCGGTCTGGCGCGGGACGCGATGCGTCGTCTCCAATTAACGCCATTGTTCGATGAACTCACCAAACGATCGCTCCTGGCGCGGATTGTCAAAGTTTATCCGGAACTGGAAAGCATGATCGCCGGCGCAGAACCTCAGGAAAAAACTGCGCCGCTGATTGTGTCCTGGAGCAGTCTGGAAAGACGCAGATCGGAATACGAGGAGATCGTCAAAGTAAAAATTCCCGAGAACACCAAGGAGATAGCTATTGCGCGGTCCTACGGCGATCTAAGTGAGAATTTTGAGTTCAAGGCGGCGAAGCAAATGCAAAGCGTGTTGATGCGACGCAAAGCCGAGTTGGAGCAAATGCTGCACGACGCGCGTGGCACGTCATTTGAAAATGCCGATACATCACGTGTTTCCATCGGCACGATCGTCACCTTGCGCAATGCTGACACAAAGAACGAAGAAACTTACACCATCCTGGGCGCGTGGGACGGTGACCCCGATCGTCACATTATCTCGTACCAAACGGCCATCGGCCAGGCGCTGCTCGGTCACGAAGCTGGTGAGAGCGTGCCGGTAAACACTGAGCACGGCATCGCGCAGTTGACTATTATTTCGATCAAGCCCGCGCCGCCGGACCAAACGGCGCCTGCGTTCGAGCTTCCAAGCGAATCCGCTGCTGAACCGGCGGCAGCAAGTTAAATCAACAGTTCATAGGAAAGAACGCTCAGACAGTAGATGGCTGCGGTTTCTACTCGTAGTATGATTGGACCTAGCGTAATCGGCTGGCAGCCGTGATAGCGCGCGAGCGCAAGCTCGGCAGGCGTGAAGTCTCCTTCAGGCCCGACGAGCATCAATACGCTTCGAGGGCGACCACCGCGCTCCTTGGAATAGGCCTCCAGAATTGTTTTTAATTGCTGCGCATCGGGCTGAAGCGATCCGATCAGCCGAAGATCGAATGCCGGCTCCGGAGCGGAAAAGAATTCTGCTAATTTTTTCGGTTGTTGAACGCGCGGCAGCCAATTCTGGCCACATTGTTTGGCCGCTTCGATGGCGATCTGTTGCCATTTCACCTGTTTTTGGGAGGCATTTTCGGAATCGAGATGCACAATGGTGCGGTTGGAAACAATGGGTGCGATTTCGGCTGCACCAATCTCGACAGCCTTCTGCACAATGAGCTCCATGTTTTTCCCTTTCGGGATTGCCTGTCCAAGAACAATCCGGCAGCGCAGCGGCGTCGTTTCCGATTGGTGCAATTTTCGCAGCCGAATCTCGTGGTCTGCGACGCTCGCAATTTCTGCAGTGAGTTCGCGGCCTTCTCCGTTAAAGATCACCAGCTTATCTCCGGCTCGCATGCGCAGGACGTTATGCGCGTGGTGGGCCTCGGAGCCACGGAGTGCGAGTTCCTGAAGGTTCCAGTTTTCGGGGGCAAGATAGAAACGATGCATGACCGGTTGCCCTTAATCCCGACCTACAAGTAGTCAGCTGCGATAAGCGAGTTCAGCGATTCCATCTTGGGCAGCACACTGCTGATAGCCGGCTCTATGCCACGCCGTTTCAAAGCGGAGAGGAGGGATTCGGTAGGAATATTTCCAACTAGCGCATCCTGCGCGAACGGGCATCCACCGAGGCCGCCGATGGCTGAGTCAAAACGGCGGCAACCTGCGCCGTACGCGGCGAGTACTTTCGATTCAGCTTGAGCCGGCGCGCTATGGAGGTGCACGCCGATGTCACACTCGGGGAACGGACTTCTCACTGATTCAAACACACTGCTAATCAAATCAGCACTCGCGATGCCGATGGTATCAGCAAGCGAAACCGATTGTATTCCGAGACCGACAAGTTTATTAAGCGCGTCGCGAACCTTCGTCGCATCCCACGGATCGCCGTACGGGTTCCCGAACGCCATCGAAATGTAAATGACAGTGCCTAGCCTTGCGTCGTCTGCTTTTCGTTTAATCAATTCCAAAACTTTGTAGCATTCCTCTGGTGTTTGATTCTGGTTTTTGCGCAGAAAAGTCTCCGAGATGGAGCAAGGAAAACCCAGGGTTGAAATTGATTGCGTGTCAATGGCGCGCTCAGCGCCTTTTTCGTTCACCACGATCCCAATAATGTCGACGTCGTTAGGCAGGTCGATTTGCTCCAGCACTTTTTCGCTGTCCGCCATTTGCGGAACGGCCTTGGGTGACACGAAGCTGACCGCATCGATGTGTTTGAATCCCGAGTCAATCAGAGCGCGGAGATAACGGATTTTCAGCTCCGTGGGAATTTGCCGACTGAGTCCCT
>DATARG010000049.1:0-1612 GCA_036264275.1 Candidatus Udaeobacter sp.
GAGCGGGCTGAATGAAGTGTTAAATGAAGCGAAAAGAGAAAAAGAAAATGCACCGTCTCCGCCGTTCGAGTGTGAGTGCGTGCAATGCGACATCGGCAGACACTGCGGAAGGAAACCGCCATGCCAGTATGTTTTTGGGGTTAAGCTTCGCAAAGAACCTGAGAAGAAGCCTTAACAGAACGAGTTTTCTTGCGTCGTTCTTTATTCACCCATTCAATAAAAATGGACTCGAATTCTTCCGTAGTATAAATGCCTTTTTGAATCAGCAGGCTGTTCATGGCATAAACAGTAGCCATAAACCGTTCGTCCCTGCTCGCCACTTTCAAGGCTTCATCAAAGCTCATATTTGCCCTCAGCACGAGTTTCAAGGTGTCAGAATAACTCCCGGAGAGTGTCCATGCAATCACATGGTTTCCTTCTTTGGGCTTCGGAGACAGCTCCACCTGTCTAGGCGATCTTCCGGTACGGTGATAAATTGGAGGAGTCATGCGAACAGTGGAACAAACGACTCGAGAAGTTCTCGATCTAGCGGCGGAACATTTTCAAGTCGCGCAAGGTTCGCTAGCGCCTGACGACGACTTCTTTAAAAAGCTCGGAATTAACAGCCTGCAAGCGCTCGAATTGCTGTCGCGTCTGGAGAATCATTTCGGGATCGAATTGCCTGTCTATGAAGTGCAGGGCGTGAGCGATTTCCGCACGCTGGCATCGCGCATACAATCTCGCCTGTAATGCTGGATCTTTCCAAATACCAATCCATCGGAGCCGCGTTAAAAGACGCCGTAGAGATGTTTGCCAACGAAACCTGCCTCATCGAGGCGGACCGCGAGCGCGAGAATCTTCGGCTGACGTACCGGGAATTTCGCGACCGCGCCATGCCGGTTGCTAAAGCGCTGCAGGATGCGGGATTTGCTGCCGGTGATCGCGCGGCGATCATCATGACCAATCAGTCCAAATGGCTGATCGGGGCGTATGCAATATTTTATTCCGGCGGCGTGTTAGTGCCGCTGGATTACAAACTCACGCCGGATGAGCAGTGGCAACTGTTGAAACATTCCGGGGCGCGGGTGCTCGTGACCGAATATCCGATCTGGCGGCAATTGAGCGTCGCAAAAGGCCGTGCTGCGGCAACCGATGTACAAATGGTGCTCGTCACGGAAGCGCCCATCGAAACGGATTTGCTTGGCGGGGTGCGCTGGGAAATACCCAGCACTCAAACCGGCGAACCGGAATTTCGGCCGCGTACGCGCAGCGATGCCGCGACGATCGTTTATTCGTCAGGAACCGGCGGCCGGCCAAAAGGCTGCGTGATGACCCACGAAAATTATCTGGAGCAATGCGTGGCGCTTACTTCGCTTTACCCGTTCGCTCCCGGCATGCGCTATCTGAGCATACTGCCGACAAATCACGCGATCGATTTTATGGTGGGCTTCTTTGGGCCGTTTATTTGTGGAGCGGCTGTAGTGCATTTGCGAACGTTGCGTCCCGAATATGTGCGCGAAGCATTTGTGAAATACAAAATCACCTATGTAAGCCTGGTGCCGCTGGTGCTGAAGAATCTGCAAAAAGGATTGCAAGCTCGTTTCGATGCGCTGGCTCCCGGGAAACGAAAAAT
>DATARG010000054.1:0-5982 GCA_036264275.1 Candidatus Udaeobacter sp.
GAGCGCGCCGGACGCGTCGCGGATTTCATCGAATTCGCCGAGCTGATGTGCATTGACGCCCTGGAGCGCGACGAATCCGCTGGCGCACACTTCCGCGAGGAACATCAAACGCCCGATGGCGAAGCACGACGCGATGATGAGGTCCATGCGGCTGTGTTTGCTTGGGAATTTCAAGACGACGGTCAGCGTCCGAAACTCCATCGTGAACAGTTGCATTTCGAAACCGTGCATTTGGCGCAGCGCAGCTATAAATGAGTGCTCTCGGTAATCAGTCATGAATTTCAAACTCAAAATCTGGAGACAGCGCGACACGAAATCTCGCGGCAAAATTGTCAATTACGACGTACGCGATATTTCGCCGGACACATCGTTTCTCGAAATGCTGGATATTCTTAACGAGAACTTGATTCGGACCGGTGGCGAACCCGTTGCGTTCGACTCCGATTGCCGTGAAGGGATTTGTGGCACTTGCTCGCTCACGGTTAACGGTGAAGCTCACGGCCCGGATCATCCGGGCGCTGTGTGCGAGCTTTACATGCGGAAGTTTCGGGACGACGAAACCATCACCATCGAACCATTTCGCGTCGGATCGTTTCCGATCATCAAAGATTTGGTGGTCGACCGGAGTGCGCTCGATCGGGTCGTGCAGGCTGGCGGATTTGTCTCCGCGCGCGCGGGATCCGCGCCAGAGGCCAATTCGATTCTCGTTCCCAAACACGATGCAGACCTGGCAATGGAAGCGGCGGCGTGCATCGGTTGCGGCGCCTGCGCAGCAGCGTGCCCGAACGGATCGGCAATGCTTTTTGCGGCTGCGAAAGTTTCGCACTTATCGTTTTTGCCGCAGGGCGAACCCGAGCGCGAGCGACGTGTGTTGAAAATGGTGCAAGTAATGGATGAACAGGGATTTGGTAATTGCACCAATACTTACGAGTGCGAAGCGGTTTGTCCCGCCAAGATCAGCGCCAGTTTCATCGCAAAGCTAAATCGCGAATACGCGAACGCACAATTCCGCCGGCGACTGGGCGAATAGCTTGCCGCATCTCCTGAACGTCACCGCGTTTCACATGCGCAGGTCCATAGTTCCGGATCGATCTTCGCCTTTGCGCGAGTGGCTAACCGATCGACACCTACATGGTCGTGAATGACGGCGAAGACCGTGGAACCCGACCCGGACATCAGTGCGACCCCAACTTCTGGTTGCTTGAGCAACCACATTTTGATTTCTGCCAGAAAAACAAATTTTTCGAAAACAGGACGCTCCAGATCGTTCACAAACGTTTGTTGATCGAACTGTTGGGCGCCGTACGACACTGGGGGAATTTCGCGCGAGTCTCGCCAGCGAGAGTAAGCCCACTGCGTTGGGACGCCGAACTCAGGTTTCACCAACAAGACCGACAATTGTTGGCGCAATCTGGCCGGGCTCACGAGTTCGCCGCGCCCTTTGCAAACCGCGGCGGATTGGAAAATGAAGAATGGAATATCCGATCCGATCGTCTCGGCCATTTTCGCAAGCGCTGCGCGAGGCAAATTCGTCTCGAACAGTTCGTTGAGCGCCAGCAGAGTGGAAGCGGCGTCGCTGCTTCCTCCACCCAGACCGGCGCCGTGTGGAATTCTTTTCTTGAGCGCGATGGAAATGCCACTCGTGATATTCATTGCTTCGAAGAATACGTTCGCGGCACGTACCACAATATTATCTTCGCCTTTCGGAACCGACGGATCATCGCACCGAAACGCGATCGTCTGTTTGCCGGAGCGCTGCTCGATGTTGATTTCGTCGCAGAGTGAAATCGGCGCAATAAACGTCTCGATCTCGTGAAAGCCATCGCTGCGACGGCCGACAACTCTAAGCGAAAGATTGATTTTCGCGGGAGCGATGACTTGCATAACCTGCAATTTGCTCTGTCATTCCGAGCGAAGTCGAGGAATCTCTTGCTCTGTGGTTTAAACACCGAGATGTCTCGACTTCGCCGACCATGACAAAGACCGCTGACAAAATCATCGTGGCGCTGGACGTCCCCACAAAAGAGAGGGCGCTCGAGCTCGTTAAGCAGCTCCGAGGCGAGATTTCTTTTTTCAAAATCGGGCTCCAACTTTACACGGCCGAAGGCCCCGAAATCGTGCGCGCGATTTTGGCCACCGGCGCAAAGGTTTGGCTCGACCTGAAGCTCTATGACATTCCCAACACCGTGGCGCGAGCCGTTGAATCCGCGAACACTCTCGGAGTGCGGATGCTCACGATTCATCTGAGCGGCGGCGGCGAAATGATTCGCGCCGCGATCGCCGCTCGCGCCAACGATTTGCTTATCCTGGGAGTCACTGTTTTAACCAGCTCCACTGAACAAACGCTGCGCGAGATTGGAATCAAAGACGCCGTCGCGGATCAAGTAATTCGGCTGGCCAAGTTAGGTGTAGAAGCAGGAATCGACGGATTTGTGGCTAGTCCTCATGAGCTGAAACGGTTGCGGGGCGAATTTGGAAACAAAGTCAAAATTGCAGTGCAGGGAATTCGTCCTAGCTGGGCAGAACCTGGCGATCAGAAACGATTTATGACTCCGCGCGATGCAATTGAGGCGGGCGCAGACTACATCGGAATTGGGCGACCGATTACGGCACATGCGCAGCCACGAGAAGCAATGGCAAGAATTCTACAAGAGCTCAATTGATGCCTGTCATTCCGAGCGAAGGAACAGCTTGCCCGCCGTGGCGGAAGGAATCTCTCGATAGTTCTGCAAGAGCCAGAGATGTCTCGACTTCGCTCGACATGACAGAAGGGCTTTTTGCCGCGCTTAACGTTTACAACGACATTACACCGCGCTCCGCCGCCGCGAACATGTCCATCGATGAAGCGCTACTGCGATCGGCAAGCATTCCAACTATTCGCTTCTATCGCTGGCATTCCCCGGCCCTGTCGTTCGGATATTTCGGGAAATTTTCCGATGTGGCGATTCACGCGGTGACGCGCGATTTAGTTCGGCGTTGGACAGGAGGCGGAATCGTTTTTCATGGAGACGACCTTACCTACTCAATTGTAATTCCGGCAAGCGATCCGACATTTGATGAATCGTCAATCGCTCTCTACGAAAGAATTCATCGCGCTTTAGCCGATGCTTTAAGCGGAGTTGGTGAACGTGCAGTTGTAGCCGGGGGCGTTGACCCCGGCGGGATCGCGCTCTCCAAGCATGCCGCCGTCAACGGGAGCGGCTACAATTGCTTCGCCAACCCGGTTCGCGCGGACGTGATAATGGACGGCCGCAAAATCGCCGGTGCTGCGCAACGCCGTACTCGTCGCGGTTTGTTACAGCAAGGAAGCATCCAGGGCATTCCTACGAAGTCTGATCTTGCTCAAAAATTTGCCCGGGCTTTGTCAGCCAATTGCACTGAGTTCGTGGTCAATGAACAAATTTTGGAGCGCGCCCAAGAATTAGCGCAGGAAAAATACGGGACTGAATCCTGGCTGCGCAAGCGTTGAAAACTGTGAGGCGTCTGTGTCAGACGCGTCGCCTGCTTTTCGGCGTTTCACAGTGCGCCCTAAATTCTCGTGGAGAGTCGGCGTTATGTTGCTTTGACAACCTGCAACCCGCGCCACTATTCTCGCTTCGTGGAACTCTTCGCCCGCACGGACCGGAGCACGAGTCGCCGCGCAGTTGCGAAGGCGAGCCGTTCTCCCGCGCTTCATTTGGCTGAAGTCGCAAAATTAGTTCAACCGCATCTTGCGCAGGTCGAGAAGTGTATCGCGCAACAGGCCTCGGCATTCGATCCCGCAATTGAAGGTTACGTCGTCTATGCGGTTGGCAGCCGGGGCAAACGGCTCCGGCCTCTGCTGGCTCTACTTGCCGGAGGAGCTACAGGAAAAATCGATTCCGGGCATGTCGATCTCGCCGTCATCGTCGAGCTCATTCACATCGCCACGCTGGTGCATGATGACGTTATGGATGAAGCAGGACAACGTCGAGCACAGCCGACCGCGAACGCGCGCTGGGGAAATTCGTTGAGTGTTCTACTGGGCGACTGTCTTTTCGCACACGCGTTGACGTTATCGACCAACTTCGAAAACTCCGATATCAGTCGCGCGATCGCGCGCACGGCGGCCACGGTTTGTTCGGGGGAAATGATTCAAACGCAGCGCGGGTTCGATCTTAATCTGACGGTTGAGGAGTATTTGCGGATCGTGCAAATGAAAACCGGATCACTTTTTTCGACCGCAGCGGAGCTCGCCGCCGTTATCAGCGAGGCCGATCCAAAGATGATCGGAACCTTCAAAGACTTCGGATTTCAAATCGGGACGGCTTATCAGATTTATGATGATTGCGTCGATCTCGCTGGCAACGAGAGCGTGACCGGCAAAACGCTCGGAACGGACCTGCGCAAAGGTAAATTCACGTTGCCCGTTTTGATTTTTCTCCGTTCCGCTTCGGAGTTTGAACGCGAACGTTGCTGTCAGCTTCTGTTGGACGAAAAGGTCGAAGAAATGATTGAGCTGCTCAAGAACGGCGCGAATAACGGAGCGTTAAACGAGTCAATCGCGGCGGGCAGCGATCTGATTCGTAAAGCGCAATGCGCGTTGGACGCTATTGCGCCTAATCGTTACGCCGATGCATTGTTCTCACTCGGTGATGCGTTGTGCGAGATGTTCGATCAACTTCGCGTCTGAAGGTTCCTTCTCTGGAGGATCGAGTTCCCGTAAGACCTCTTTTCGACATCGCGGGAGTTCGGTCCTCTACAATTTTATTTATGCCGCAGCTTAAGATCCGCGAAATGCCGCAGGACGAACGGCCGCGGGAGAAGTTGCTTGCTCGAGGAGCAGACGCTCTCAGCAACGCGGAATTGATCGCGATATTACTGCGCACCGGCCGGCGCGGCATGAACGTCGTGGAGGTTGCTCGCGAGTTGATCGATAAATATAAATCTTTCGCGGAGCTGAGCCGTTGTTCCGTCAAGGAATTGAGCCAAATCAAAGGAATCGGCCCCGCCAAAGCAGTAGAACTGGTGGCGGCGTTTAATTTGGGGAAACGCTTCACGCAGGAACCAGTGTCACAGCAAAAGCTCGATTCACCGGAACTGATTTACAAACTACTGGGCGACGAAATGCGGATGCTGCGGACGGAATCACTGCGCGTTGTCCTCCTCGACACTCGTTATCGTTTGATGCGAATGGAATCGGTGTCGGTGGGAAGCATGAATGAGAGCATCGCACATCCGCGTGAGATTTTTCGACCCGCGATCACTTACTCCGCCTACGCGGTGATCGTCGTGCACAATCATCCCTCCGGCGATCCATCGCCGAGTCAGACTGACCACAGCCTGACACGACGCCTGGCTGAAGCAGCCGAACTCTTGCAAATCAAATTGCTAGATCACATCATCATCGGAGCGCCATCGGACAGCAGTCCGGGTTATTTTAGTTTTAAAGAGGCGGGCGTGCTGTAAGCACGGAAGTTTTATCCAAATCCGAAACATGACGGATGCGAAAATTCACCCGACCGCAATTGTCGATCCGAATGCGAAACTCGGCGCCAATGTGGAGATCGGCCCATTTTCGATTATTGGGCCACACGTGACGATCGGTGACAAAACGACCCTACAATCACACGTGGTGATCGAAGCCGAGGTTGCGATCGGACGCGGAAATTCTATCGGACACGGCGTGATTATCGGGGTGCCGCCGCAAGATGTTTCGTTTTCGCCGGAACGAAAGACGAAAGTTGAAATCGGCAACGACAATATTATTCGCGAGTACTGCACGATCCACCGCGGCAGCCCGGACGCCAGCGCCACGAAAATCGGCGACAGGAACTTTCTGATGGCCGGAGCGCACATCGGCCACAATTGCCTCATTGGAAGCAACGTTGTGATTGCGAACAATTGTTTGCTCGCCGGTTACGTTCGCGTGGATGACAGCGCTTTTCTCGGCGGCGGATCAACCTTTCACCAGTTCATGCACATTGGGCGGCTGGTGATGGTGCAGGGCAGTTCGGCGTTCGG
>DATARG010000059.1:0-1950 GCA_036264275.1 Candidatus Udaeobacter sp.
TTTCATTACGATCCAAAGACACGGCTCGGAAAACGGCTGCACTACGTCATTCACGGCGTTCATCACGATTATCCGAACGACGCGCGAAGACTCGTCATGCCGCCGAGCATCAGCGTGCCGCTCGCTTTTCTGTTTTACGGCGTTTTCCTTCTAATTTTCGGATATCTGACGCCAAGCGTCTTTGCCGGGCTAGTCTTCGGTTACCTTTGTTATGACATGCTCCACTACGCGACGCATCATTTCCCCATGAAACGCGGCATGTGGCTCTGGCTAAAGCAGTATCATTTGCGCCATCACTACAAGGATGATCAGATCGGATACGGCATTAGCTCGCCACTCTGGGACTACGTGTTTCGGACCACGCGAAAGTAGTCGCGTTGTAATCGCGTACTCACGCGTATTACCGAAAATCGGGATCGCTGCATCGGTAGCAAAAGCCTTGTCCTGAATTTGAAACCCGCTAGATTGGTTGCCCCGACACGGAACTCCGCTGTGTCAATGACGGCGGACAACTTCGTAAGGAAACTGGTGAACCACAAAAAACTCTCAACTTTGCTGGGATGCGCTGTCCGTAGGGACGGTAAGCGAAGAGAAGGTATGGCTTAATGAACGAAGACCCGGCAAAGCTTAATCTGAGTAATTTTCTGGCGGGCGAAAGCGACGACCCGCTGCAGGCTCCAGCGACCTTTACAAACTGGATTCGTTTTGGCGCGTGGGCGGTTGAATTGTATGAACCGGAGCTCCTCGCAACCGCAGATGCGCGCACGGTGATCAATTACGCAGGGAAGCCGAGGCCGGTGATCAATCTCTGCTCGTACAATTATTTGGGCCTTGCCAATCACCCTGAAGTGCTGGCCGCCGCGCATGAGGCTCTGAGGACGCACGGACTGGGCGCGTGCGGTTCGCCGATGCTGTCAGGAATGACTGATCTGCATCGGGAACTCGAACGTCGAGTCGCAAAATTCCTCGGGCGCGAGGACGCGATGCTTTTCAACAGCGGATTTGGTGGCGCACTGGGCACAATCTCAGGGCTGCTTCGCAAGAGCGACGTGGCTCTTTTGGACAACCGCTCGCATCTTAGTCTTCGCGATGGCGCGGTGCTGTCCCGGTGCCGGACAGAGAAATTCGAGCATAATGATCCAGCGTCGCTTGATGCCGCATTGAGCCGTCAAAAAGGGCGGCGTCAACTCGTGATCGTCGAGGGCATTTACTCCATGGATGGCGATTTTGGAAATCTAAAGGAATTGCTTTCCGTAGCCGAGTCTCACGGCGCAAGCGTTTTCATTGATGAAGCGCACTCGACGCTGGCATGCGGCGAGCATGGTCGTGGAGCGGCTGAGCATTTTGGTGTAGAAGAACGCGTCCCACTCGTCTATGGGACGTTCTCCAAAGCTTTCGGCGCGCTCGGAGGCTTTGTTGCCGGTTCGAAGGAGACACTGCAATATCTGCGTTTCTACGCGCATCCGTACGTTTATTCCTGTGCGCTGCCGCCGGTGGTGATCGCGGCCATTTTGAAAGCACTGGAACTCGGCACCAGCCAGTCGGAATTGCGTGCGCAACTTTGGGAGAACGCCGATTATTTCCACGCGCAACTTCAAGCCCTCGGACTCGACACCGGAGCATCGACAACGTATGTGATGCCCATTGTCATTGGAGATCGAGAGCGCATGTATCGGCTTGGGCATGAACTTCGGCGGCGCGGTCTTTGGGTTGCGCCGGTGGATTATCCGGCTGTACCGCAGAATCGAATCTGTTTTCGCGCCTGCGTGACCGCCAAACACACGCGGGCCGACCTTGACGAAGCCTTGAACATTCTTGCGGACACACTGGTTCCGGCGCTGCTACAAAAGCAAACCGCCTGAATTCGTTCGGACCAATCGGAGACATCGGACGCAGAATGAAAGGAGAGCTGCTGTTTTCGATTCGAGGTTCGGCATTGGACAGCCTGCC
>DATARG010000099.1:0-3257 GCA_036264275.1 Candidatus Udaeobacter sp.
CGCCCCGCGTACTCCGCGGACAGTTAAACGCGGATTGTCGGTTCGGAGAGTTTCTGCTCCGATGAGCACTGCGTCCACACCTGCGCGCAACTGATGTGCGTGGCGTCGAGCTTCGGGTCCGGTGATCCACCGAGACTCGCCAGGTGGCCTTGTTAGGCGTCCGTCGAGAGACATGCCGCATTTTGCGATTACAAATGGTTGGCCCATCACGATCCATTTGTTGAACCCTTCGTTAAGCCGCATGCACTCTTTCGCTAAAACCCCATGCTGCACTCGAACGAGTGCGTTTCGCAATTCCACAATACCTCTGCCGGAGTGCCGCGGATTCAAATCAGTCGCGCCTATGACGACATTTTTAAGTCCAGCCTTGATTATCGCATCTGTGCACGGCGCAGTGCGTCCGGCTGTCGAACACGGCTCCAGAGTCACATAAAGTATCGCGCGTGCGGGAATCGGTGCGCCGAAATCGCGTAAACAGTCAATCTCACCGTGGGCCCGGCCTGCTTCTCGATGATGTCCTTTTGCCACTATACGATTGTCAATCACAAGGACAGCGCCCACGGCGGGGTTCGGACTTGTCCGGCCAAGCCCCTTTCGTGCTTCAACTAAAGCAGCGTGCATAAACTCTTCGTCTCGGTCGTTCATCATAGTGCTGGCGAATCAAGCAACACGTGCCTGGAGGGATTCGAACCCCCAACCTTCTGATCCGAAGTCAGAAGCTCTATCCAGTTGAGCTACAGGCACACCGCAATGCAAATACTCGATTGTCACTTGCCGAATGCAACATCGACGAACTGCACCGGTTAAACTGGCGCCTGCGTGCCGCCGCTCAGAATTTTAGGGAAACTCCTGCGTACCCGGATATACGCGGCGCCGGCTCGATTGAACCGTTAAAGAAAACACGTGAATAATATTTTTCGTCAGTGAGGTTAGTGATGCCGCCGAACACACGGATGTTCTTTGTGATGTAATATTCGCCGGAGAGGTCGAGCACGTGATACGTCGGCAATTTCGCCGGAGTCGGAGGCGCACTGGGGAAGGGTGACGCCGCTACGTTAGCGTCGGACCAGAACTGCTCGGATACATAGATCGCGCTCAACATGATGTTGAAGCACTCGTCTTTCCGAAAGCTGATGCCGCCTTTCCAAAGAAAATCGGGCGCGAACGCCGGTGTCTTGCCGACCTGATCAGGGATATCACTCTGAGTAAATGTAGCATCAAGAAGTTGCACATTGCTGAACACAACCAGTTGCAACGGTCGGAATTTCCCGACGATTCCTGGGACTCGGACGGGATTTTTGTCGACAACAGCTTTTTGGTTAGGAAACACAGGCTCTAAAACAGGCGGATGCTGGAAAGGGGCAAGAAAGTCGTACGACAGTTCGCCTTCGAATCCGCGATTTCGAGTACTGCCGGTATTCGCGAGGACGAACTCAGTCGTGCTGAACTGCCGCGTCTCAGTGCGATTATCCACTGCCATCCAGAACGCGCCAACGTCGTACCAAAAGCCGCGGCCAGGCGTGCCGTGTACACCCAACTCGAAGTCTAACGAGTTGAACGGATCCGACGGATGCCCGGGCGCGATGTTTTGAAATGGCGACGAGATGTCGAACCATCGCGTCGGTCGCCAGCCCGACGAGGCGCTGAAATACGTCTCGTTGCGCTGCCCGAAATCGTTGCCGAAGCCGATGCCCCACAGTGGCACCCAATGATCTGCAGAAGGACTGGCGAGCGGACGCTGCCCCGGCCCGCCGGCGAACGGTGAAATCATTTCATCGACTTGCACATTCTCGTGATCGAGCCGGAATGACGGGACAATGTGAAATTTGCCCAGCCGGAAAATATTCTCAATGAAGATCGCCTGGTAATCTGATATTCGATCTTGATCAACACGGATTGGCCCTGTGGGATCACGACCAGTGTCGGGCGTGGCAAAACTTTGCTCGTAAGGACCATCACCATGATATGCCAGACCGCCGAAAGTTAGCGTACTGCCTTTAAAGATTGTGGCATCTCCCCAGTTTTTTCGCATCCGCAAATCAACCCCGCCGTTATTGAAAGTTTGATCGACAAGAAACGGCAAACCGAGGTTGTCGATCTCCTGATGTGTATACCAACCTTTGCCTTGAAATAGCCAGCCATCGCCGAAGTCTCGCTCGTAACGCAAGACCGCCGAGTAGCGATCCACCCAATCCTTGTTAAAGGGCGTAGTGGATTGGTTCGGATTTTGTTCGAACTGCGTGATGCTCAGGCGTCCCGGGTCGTCGCCCTCAAAGCGACTGGCGTGAAACTCCAGATCCAGTAGTTGATGTTCGTCAGGTCGGTACCCGACGTTGAGATCGGTTTGCCATATGTCCGACGCGCTATGATCGCGCTGCCCATCGGAATGGGCGTAACCGCCATCGAGCCGAAACTCCAACGGCCCGGCGGCTTCTTCAATGACATTGTAGGTCGTGTACAGACCGTACGGCCCGCCAACTTGTTCGGTGTAAAGCTCCCCGCGCGAACCGAGTGGCGGACGTTTCGTCACAAAATTGATGGCCGGCGCCGGCTCGGGTCCGTAAAGCAAACTGCTTCCGCCCCGGATAAATTGAATTTCGCTTACCGACTGCGGGAACGGCAGGTAATACAAGGTTGGAAAACCAATCCAATCACTCGCCAGCGGAATGCCGTCCATCAGCACGGTTATGAATTCCGATTCTTGCGGATTACCGATTCCGCGATAGTTAAAATTGAATTGTCCCGGCGTATGCTGCTCCGTGACGAGCAAGCCAGGTGCTTTGATGAACAGGTCCTGTAGAGCGTTGTTCTCGATCGGCGGTTGCTGGTCGAGTTTGATGACGGTCGCCTTTTTAGTGACCGTGATTTCGGTACCGGACACTTCAGGCATGATGTGTTGACGCATCTCACGGAAATTGTCGTGAGGCGTCGGAGTCGCAATTGCCTCGCCTGTGACGACAACCCCGGGTGCTTCTGCATTTTGGGCTGCGATCGGTTGCCGGCTGAATAAAACAAGGGTCAAGATTAGAACGGCAACCAGCCAACAGTGGTTAAGAGGTGAGTGTGAATGCGCTGAAGAGTGCCCTGCGAATTTGAATTGTTTGAACATTGCGCCCGAGAGATTACAGAATTGTAATCTTTTAGCACAAGGGAAAAATTACAAAATCGTAAGCATTTAGAATTTGCTCCTTAAGTAACTCTCGAAATTCGTTGTGGTTGCGTTGAAGATTCGGCCTTGGTAATTCCGAGCTGCAACT
>DATARG010000116.1:0-4871 GCA_036264275.1 Candidatus Udaeobacter sp.
GATTATCCCATCACCTATGAGCGGGCCCGCGCGTTGGGTCTGCCCGTAAACAGCAATATGCCTGAAAACGTATTGCGGTTGATGGAGCTTTATCCGCAACCCATGCGGCGGCAGCCGTCGGTCGAGTACGTTCCGATTCCCTACCGCTCGAAGCGACAGGCCGCGGCGGAACGGTGACTTGAAGGGCGGCAATTCCCAAGCGGGGGCTGTTCGGTTCTCATCCGGCCAAATGGAATTGCCTCTACGTAGGGATCGTAATTCGTAACAAACTTGTGTCTTTGCGCGCTGAGGGTGGACCTCTCGATCTGACAGCGAAGCTGGAACAAGACAGAACTCTCCTTGGCAAAAGATCCGCATCGCCGCAGTAAAAGGGTAGCGACGAGGGAGATGGTGTTCCACCATTCAACGCTAAGGTTGCCGAGGTCAATCACATACAACTGGTTCCTTCCGCGCAACCCTGGCAACAATAGGTTTCGCCATCGTGTGTATCTTCTCCAGGCCAGTCTTTCTTGATCATTCTGCAACCGGGGCATGCCAGTTTCAGAGTCGATTTTCGAAAACGAACGCGTTGCGGTTTTTCAATTGCGATAGTCTCTATGGAGTCATGTGATTGAATATTCCGCGCTGCTATCTGCCATGAGCATTTGACCCCGGCACAATCACGCGCAAGACCTCCTTCGCCGCTAACGAATTCTTCGCCTGCGCGGATTGCGTTGTGGTACCTGGACTTGAATTAGTCAGCGTCTTCCACGTTGATCTGATCGACAACGGTGCGATCTCGGTCCTGGATCAAACGTACGCGAACTTTGGCATTTTTCTTAACGTCAGTGGCCGCGAGTACTTTGCCGTCGGGCCCGAGGACCTGAACTTTGTCACCAAGAATGAAGTGTATCGGTTTTCCCGTGCCGGGATCCAGAGTGATCGCGGCTCCCGGCGTGTAATCGGTCACCGTACCCGAATTGTTTGAAGTTGTCGTTGACGACGTGGTGCTGGTTTGTGCTTGAGCGTAGGCGACCATCAAGATCGCGCTACAGATGAGAGCTAAGAATGGTTTCATAGTTTTCCTTTCATGTTTGTTTTCCGTTTTGCCCTGCATGCCACGCCGAAATCAATGACGGCGGGGGTTCCCCAATCATCGCCCGATTGCCGATGGTTCCTGCCACGCCGGGCAAATAAAAGGATCGTCAGGTAATTGAGTATCGAGCCTCAAGCCGGAGGCGGCTTGGTAACTAAAGTTGCGAAAAACGATCTCTCTCTTCGTCACTTATCATTCTGTGCCTGTAACCGAATATCCGGTTAGACATTCACCGGTGGCGAGCATTCAGGCCGTTTCGTGCACCACGGGAGAATCCCGCTGAGAGAGATGGTGAGCGCAGCCAAAGCTCACAGGCTTATGTGCTCAGGAACATGACATGGCCATATCGCCGCGTGATGCCATATCCAAACCGATGCCCTGCTCCGAAAACTGGAATCATTATCGCGCAAAGCCTTCACGTTGCCTACTCTTAAATAGAAGCATAAGAAGTAAAAAGGAAACAAAGCTCGGCTGCCGCATCGTTTGCGGCAAGGCCGAGCTTAGACTCCGTAACTAGGCAATTGGTTGAATCGCGTGAATTATGTGGAAGCCCGAGCTAGCGACGAACCGGCCTGACGGTACGATGCGCGGCTACAGGATGCGCGATTGCAGAACGCGCCGTTGCAGCATGCGTCATTGTAGGACGCCCGATTGCAGGATGCGTCGTTGCGACAGCTCGTTCTCGTCCCGCCCGACGCCCCACGAAACGGTGCCCACCGGAGTAGACGTTCCTATTTACGTTCACGTATTTGTCGACGTCCTTAACCACGACCTTGTTGCCACTGTAATAGTAACTTGCTCCCCACCAAGGCCCGCCACCATAGTAATAACCGGTGTACACTGGTTGGTAATCCGCCGCATAATAAGCGGCATACGCTGGTTGGTAACTCGCCGCATAATACGTCGAGGACACCGGTTGGTAATCCGGCGTATAGTAAGCGGCGTCGTAGCCAACCTGGGACACACCGACGCCGACATAGTCAGCGCATCCAGCCATTCCAACGGCTAGGCCCATGAGCAGTGCAACGATAATCAGATATTTTGGTAACGAAGTTTGCGTTTTCATATTTTTTTGCCCCTGTTTGATTTTGTTCCCATACAAGTGATCCGTCTGTGCCTGTCCTGATGGCCCCGTAACTTAGGTTCACTTTTTGGCGCATAGCTTGCCCGCCTGTGTGCGGGCGTCTCGCGTGTTGGTTGCGGTGTCCCGACGTTTGCCGCGCTCACTCCCGCCAGTGGTCGCTCAGTTCCGTCTCGCTAGATATTGCGAGTCGTCGCGCGAACTCCCAAGAAAACGAATTAGGCTGCAACGGATACGAAGCAACGGCCACGCTTTCAAACCAGCAAATTAGGAAAAAATCTTTCGCGAAAAGTCTGTTCAATTGTGAAACGCTTGGCCGTACTCAGCGACTTTCTGCAGGCGAACGAGGAGGAAAAACGATGTTCACTTAATCTGGTATATTCTTGCTGGGTTGATCGCGGGGGTTATCGCGAAATCGGTGATGCACGTGCACATGACGATTTTCTGGATTTTCGTAAACTCCTGTACTTGAGGAGGGGGCGGGAATCGAACCCGCGAAGCGATGCATAGAACACGACCCTATTTTGCTATGCGACGGCGCCGCAACCAATCGAGCCTGCTAAAATCACGAATTCGGCGGTGACCTGCGACTTTGTTTAGAATCCTGCCCTTCTAGCACAAATCCTAGCACAATCGTTCTGTTCCCGGATCAGGATGGACGGCAGGAGTCATTCGACGCGCCAGACTTACACTCCGGCGGTTTGAGGAACTGGTTGGCCGGACGCGCCGCAAACGAATGCCCGCGCGGTGCTTTTTGGCTGGGACGGTGATTACCATTGCAATTGCCTGTTCTGCGATTTGCCGCGAAGAAATACTTCAAAGTCACGTAGCTGGCCAGCGTTTAGCGCGGCCTACGCGGGAATTGCCATCGAGCAAATCGCGCCCGCCAGCAGCTTCACTCTCTTAAGATTGTTATTCATGTTTTCTCCTTCTCCGTCGTTCCATTTACATCTACTACTTAGCGCGGGCGGACAATTGAGCGACTCTCTTCTCCGGTCTTGATTGCTCCTGGAGTTTTACTTCGACCTGGAGACCCTCGCGCAAATCATCAGTGGGATTCATCACCACTTTTGTATTTTCCTTCAGGCCATCGAGCACTTCGATTCGATCACCGAAATCGCGACCAACACGAATATTTTGCCAGTGGACGCGATCCTCGTTTTCAATCGTCGCCACCTCGGGTCCTCTCGTTCCAAACTGAAACGCATTTGCGGGCACGACGATCGGTGCATTCTCGTCAGTCAGCAAAAATCTCACCTGCCCGTACATGCCGGCGTAAAGCTTTCCGTCGTGATTTGGCACCTGCACTTCCACTTGCATCGTGCGCGATTGCGGATCAAGCGCCCCCGCTGTGCGAGTCACCATCCCGTCGAAGTCCTGGCCGGGAAATTCGTCGAGCAGAATTTTCGCGGGTATTCCCTGGTGAATTGACGGTGCGTTTTCCTGGGGCGCGAACACGTAAACGCGCAACGGATCACTCTGCACGATGCTGAAGAGCGGCGTGCCGGTAGTACCGCTGCCAGCCGTTACCAGCGTGCCAAAATCGACAAATCGAGCGCTGATTTTCCCGCTAAATGGTGCGACGATCTGTTCGAAGGCCTGCAATTTTTGTAATTGCTCGTAATTGGCTTTGGACGCTTCGTAAGCTTTTTCGTTTTGGTCGTACTCCTGGTTGGACACCACCTTTTTCTGGACGAGATCGTGCCAACGCTCAGCCGTGACTTTCGTTAACTCGTAATTGGCCTTCGCCTGCGCGACTTGTTGGTCCAGATCGGGCGTTTCGATTTGGGCGAGCACCTGGCCCTCTTTAACGTCATCGCCGATGTCGACTTTCCAATCTTTCACGTATCCGTTCGAGCGCGGAAAAATCGTCGTCGACTTGAATGCCTGAAACGTGCCGGGCAAGATCAAATCCTTCGGTTTACCGTCGCGCTGCGCGTTTACCACATTCACCGCGAGTTGACTCGCTTCCTTTGCGAACTGCTGTTGCTCAGCGTGCGCCCGCATGTGACGCCAGACGCCGCTAATCACCAGAAGAGCGAGAATCGATACTGCAACGATCGGCCCCCAAACAGCAGCGCTGCGTTGCGGAGGATGCGTAGGGACGCCAAGCTGCGGCGTGCGTATGTGTCGCTGTTCGTCAAGCCGCGGCGCGCCCGGCGGTCGCGCCCTACCCATGCGATCGTCTACGGGCGGCTCGCCGTCGCCGTTGTTTTCCTGTGCTTTCGTCAAGTCATTTCTCCTTTTTCTTGCCGCTCAAATTCTTCGTCGTCATCGCAAGTGAATTGGGCTTTCCGCAACGTGCTGTAAACGACGGGGACGAAGAAGAGTGTCGCAAAAGTCGCAACGATTAATCCACCAATCACCGCGCGACCGAGCGGCGCATTTTGCTCGCCGCCTTCACCGAGTCCGAACGAAAACGGCAGCATGCCGATGATCATTGCCAGCGCGGTCATCATCACTGGACGCAGCCGCGTGAAACCTGCTGAGAGTGCTGCATCGTGCGCATTTTTTGGGTGCTGTCCACAACGCTCATCATTCGCGAACGTCACCAGTAAAATGCTGTTTGCCGTAGCGACGCCAATCGCCATGATCGCTCCCATCAGCGAGGGAACGTTGAGCGTTGTCCCGGTCACGAACAACATCCAGATAATCCCGGAAAGCGCGCCCGGCAGCGCCATAATGATAATGAATGGATCGGTCCAGGATTGGAAA
>DATARG010000154.1:0-3654 GCA_036264275.1 Candidatus Udaeobacter sp.
ATTCTGGCTACGATTCTCACCAATGAAGAATACGTCGGCGGAATTTTGAAGCTGGTTGAGGATAAACGGGGCAAGCAGAAGACGTTCGAGTACGTCAGCTCCTCTCGGGTGATGTTGCACTATGAGTTACCGCTGAATGAAATCGTGCTCGATTTTTACGATCGCCTGAAATCGGTTTCGCGCGGCTACGCGTCGCTCGATTATCACCTCGCCGATTATTGGGAGTCGCCCATGGTCAAGCTCGACATTCTGGTGGCGGGCGAACCGGTGGATGCGCTCTCGATTATCGTTCACCGGGATTTTGCCTACGACCGCGGCAAAGCTTTGGTCGCGAAAATGAGGCAACTCATTCCCCGGCAAATGTTTGAGGTGGCGATCCAGGCATCGATCGGAGCAAAAATCATCGCCCGCGAAACCGTTTCCGCCATTCGGAAAAACGTCATCGCCAAGTGCTACGGCGGTGACATTTCGCGCAAACGCAAGCTGCTGGAAAAACAGAAGGAAGGCAAAAAACGCATGAAGCGGATTGGCCGCGTCGATATCCCCCAGGAAGCTTTCCTGGCGGTCTTGAAGGTGGGCGAAGATAGCAACTAGGCCGTTTGTCCGCAGAAGCTCCTCCCGTTTCCTCTGCGGCAGGATCAAGTGATCTTTGAAGCCCAAAACTCAAAAATGTGCAAATCTCAAAACTGCGCTTCCTGGGCGTTTCACTAACGCTGACCAATGTTAATGTCGAGTGAATTGCCTAACTGGTTACTATTCAGAGCCTTAGGGCTTAGCAAAACGCGCCGGTGACGAATCTCGAGAGGGGTTTGCAGTTAGCGATTCTGTGACATGCTACCAATTCCACAAGCTTTTCCACAGGACGATTGAGACTCGCAACTCGAATCCCCTAAGGTAGATACGGAGCAACACTACAGTATTTCCTGTAGCGTCCGATCATTCCTCCGGCGGCAGGCCGCCTTCCACCATTGTCTCAAATCTGGTGCAGTTTTTTCGGAACGCTAACATGAGTTTGCCCGTCGGTCCATTGCGCTGCTTGGAGATGATGATTTCAGCCTTGCCTTGCAAGTCGGGATCGTCCTGCTTGTAAACCTCCTCCCGGAAGATGAACATCACCACATCAGCATCCTGCTCGATTGATCCTGACTCGCGCAGATCGGAGAGTTGCGGACGATGGTCGCCGCCCCGGCTCTCCGGAGCGCGGCTCAACTGGGAGAGCGCAATCACCGGCACGCTTAGTTCCTTCGCCAGCGCTTTCAGTCCCCGCGAAATCGCCGACACTTCCTGCGTGCGGTTTTCATAACGCTTGCTGCCGCCCGACATGAGTTGCAGATAGTCCACGATGATCAGGTCAAGTCTGCCCTGCGATTGCTTCAGTCGCCGCGCTTTGGCGCGCATCTCGCTCAGCGATATGCCGGGCGTGTCATCGATGAAAATCGGCGCGTGCGCCAGTTGTTCCAAAGCCCGGGACAGCTTGCGCGAGTCGTCTTGAAAGAATGTGCCAGTCCGCATCTTGTGCGCGTCCACTTCCGCCGTCGAGGACAGCAGGCGTAACAGCAGCGCCTCGCGCGACATTTCCAGGGAGAACACTCCCACCACGCTCCCATCCTTGATCGACGCATTCTCCGCGATGTTCATGGCGAACGCCGTCTTGCCCATCGAAGGCCGCGCCGCAATGATCACCAGGTCTGAGCGCTGCAGGCCGCTGGTCATCTCGTCGAGATTTTCGTAGTGCGTGGCTAATCCCGTAATGCGCTGGCCGCGTTGCAGCAGCGCATCGATCGAGCCGAACGATTCCCGCACAATTTCCTGCACGCCCATGAAACCGCGTCCAATGCGCTTTTCCGAGAGCTGGAAGATCGCAGCCTCGGCATCGCTGAGCACCTCTTCCGCCCCGTCAGATTGATCGGCGGCGCGCGCAATCGCCGTATTGGCCGCGTGAATCAGACCGCGCAACAGCGCTTTATCGCGGACGATCTTGACGTAATGCTCAATGCTCGGCCGGTCCGGAACTCCATGCAGCAGACTCGACACATAGCCCACGTCGCCGATGGGCTGCAGATCTTTGTGCCGGTCGAGCTCCTCGATCAGCGTGATCATGTCGATCGGACGCGAAGACTCCGCCAGATCGACCATGCGCGAATAAATCCGCCGGTGGGAGTCGAGAGAAAAATCCTCGATCCGCAAATGCTCGGCAGCCTGGTTGTAGGCAAAATTGTCGAGCAGGATCGCGCCGAGGATCGAGCGCTCGGCTTCTACGTTCGCGGGAAGAGTGCTGATGCTGTAATCGGTCGTGGCCATGATTTCGTACAACACTGTGGCTTATTCCCGCTGCTAGGATAAGCGAAGACAAAGCGAAGCGCCAAATGAATTGTGCACAAGCTGTGAAGGCTCAGGAATAACTGTGGGAGATGCGGGAAAACAAGTCCCTAACAAATCGAACCCTCGATTCACACCGAAAGACAAAGACCAAGATTTGCTTTATCCGTGTCGATCCGCGCAAATCCGCGGCAAATTCAATTCCAAAAAAAATGCGGCACCGGCCAGCCACCGATGCCGCATTGCTCGTGAAACTCTTTCAGCTTGTCTTCCCCGTCGCCAGCGGCGAAAGGACGAAGGTACTGGTCCGACAGCACTCACAAGGAGCGCCACTTTTACCAGTACGAGTTGCGAAATCGCGACTCGAAGAATCGATCTTCCGCAACTTATTGCGGCGGGCCAGCGGCCCAACCGCTCATTGAGCGGCAGTAGGAGGCCGCAGTGCCCGGGCAACCGGCACGCGCTCGCGCGCATTGTCCGATTTCCCCTGGCAATTCACCCTCGAGAATTGCCAGCTGCCACCAGCGTCACCGCAATCGTCGTTCGGCAAGCGTTGAGAGTTCCAACGTTTTCGATGAACCCACTGTGGGACAGAACGCCGCGCGCCGCAACAGAAAAACATTACGGGCGTGTGAACAAGCTGTGCAGGACGAGACTTCTTTGTGGAAAGCTGAGGAAAAGTCAGATCGAAGGACTTTTTTCGCCAACCTCATGGTAAACATCCTTCGCTCGCTCCAGTGCTTTCTCTACATTCGCGCACATATTCTCCGCGCCGACATGCTGTTCGAACTCCGACTGGTGCATCAATTGAGCGGGCTGCTCCCGCGCTCCGCACAGAATCAGACCGCGGCCCGATTCATGAACTACGTCCGCCAGCTTTTCGAGTGCCTGTAGACCGGTTGCGTCAATCGCGGTCATGTTGCGTAGGCGCAATATGACGATTGGGGGCAAGCCCTCGATCCGGGTGATGATTTCGTCGATCTTGTCGGTCGCGCCGAAAAGAAATGGACCGTGAATCCTGAAAATCGTCACGTACGCCGGAATCTTTTTGTGCTGAAGAATGTGAGCGTACCCTTCGCGGACATATTCCTCCGTGACTTGCGAGACGGTCGTGGTGGCCGTGACTTTGCGGATAAACAGAAGCGCCGCGAGGATCATTCCGGCTTCGACGGCGATAGTGAGGTCCGCGAAAACGGTCAGCAAGAAAGTCGTGAGCCATATAGTGACCTCAAGGCGCGAGAGTTTCAGCAGTTCCGGAATTTCGCGCCACTCTCCCATGTTGTAGGAGACGACGAGCAGAATCGCCGCAAGCACGGACAGCGGTACAAATCGTGC
>DATARG010000076.1:0-3703 GCA_036264275.1 Candidatus Udaeobacter sp.
GGCCGCTTCGGCAGACAGGCGCTCGGCTAAGATGGTGTCCGTGCTCAAACTCAAATAAGCATGTTGTTCTGTGCACCCCAACGGCAACACTGCGCGGTCGTCGCGTCTGAGATATTCTTCCACCATCATCCAATTCATTTCACTGATTCGCATTGCCGAAGTTGACGTACGGATTTCAGGAGTCCACGCTCGATTTGATCGAGCGTTTTGAACAACTCTTTTAATTTCGCAAACTGCAGTCGTTGGCTCGCGAAAAATAATGCCCGGGACTGAAGCGAGTCATAGTCCCGCTACGAGGCAGCAGACTTTGATCAAACTGAAACGTGCCGCATTAAACTCCACGCCTACCTTGAATCAGATTGATAATCAGGACGATGACAGCAATCACGAGCAGTAGATGGATCAAACTGCCGCCAATGTGGCCGAGCAAGCCAAGCAGCCATAGCACGAGCAGGATGACAATTATGGTCCACAACATGGGGTAATTCCTTTCCAGTTTACTTTAATGTTGATCGGTATTTATCCGGAGGACCACCTATTCGCCAAGCTTTTTCGCAATACATTTCGAATAATTGTCCTTCCGCCGACACGGTCCATGAGCTGCACGGATTAGCCAACCCGGACAACGCGCCGATCGTCAGGCCAGCGCGAAACGAACTCGGGAAATTCAGTCGGGTGCAAAATTCCTGCGAGAATTTCCAGACTGTCGACAATGCGAGTGCCGGGGCGCGCGAAGTACGCGGTCGCATTTACGGCATAAATTTGGGCCCTCTCCGCCGCGGGAATCGAATCAAAACCAGGAAATTGCCTGAGCAATTCGTAATCGCGGCGCGCTCGGTCGACGTCATATCCGCAAAGCGCAAGCACGATAATCTCTGGACGCGCATTCAACACTTGCTGCCAATTGATTTGCGCTGACGGCTGATGCTTTCGGCCTACCGGATCGTGACCACCGGCGATTTCGACTAGTTCCGGACCCCAATGACCGGAACAAAACGGCGGATCTACCCATTCCATCAGAAAACAACTTGGCCGATCCGAAATTCCCGCCGCACGTTCGCGTACGTTCTCAACACGTTCCGATAAATCTCTTATTAATCTTTCAGCGCGCACTGATACGTCACACGCCTCGCCCACGCGCCGAATGTCCTCAAAAATATCGACCAGACTTGTTGGCTCGAGGTTTACCACTCGGGGTGGACCTGGCAAAGTGTCCGCGAGCTTCGCAACGGCGCCGTAACCGACCGCACAAACGTCGCACAATTTTTGTGTCAGAATGACATCCGGCTGCAGTCTTCGCAGAAGCGATTCGTCAATCGTGTAAATCGTGCCTTTCTCACGCAGTGCATTGTGCACCCATGCATCCACTTCTCGGCTTACCAAGCCGGCATTGTGCACTGGACAACAAGTGACACGGGGGCGCTCGTGTGCCCCGCTCGGAAAATCACACTCATGCGAAACGCCAATGACTTGGTCCATCAACCCAAGCGCAGCCGCTATCTCGGTAGCAGCAGGCAACAATGAAACGATGCGCATTGCTCGGAATGATACACACCTGCTCAACTGGAGTTATCCCGTGATGAGTTACACGGCAACCGCTGCGTACTAGTTAAGGCGAAACTTACAAACGGATTGGCTTCTGCTGTTGAAAAGACATCAGGTGCTTCTGAAAAAGTTTTGTGTTGTTGGCTGAGATCCCCTTTACAGCGAGCGCTTGCGACACGTACTGAGCTGCCGAATTAAAATCGCCAGTCTCAGCGTATGCCACGGCAAGCGTGTCGATCATGTGTTCATCTTTCCAAATCATAATGCTGCACGCAGCCTTTGCGTCTTTAATCGCCTGTTGGCCATTCCGAAAAGACGCGATCGGGCAAGTAGAATAAAACCAGGCACGATCGCTCAACACCCTGGCGAGCGTGACGGTTCGAGGATGAAGCGAAACCAGATAATTAAATTCTTTTTGTGCTTCCGCGTATTTTCCAAGACGGCCATTGATGTTGGCACGCAACAGAGCAGCCTCGACAAGGCCTCGTTCTTGGCGAAGAGCTGCATTGCAATCCTGTAGGGCAAGATCGTATTTTCCCTGGTTCGCGAGAATCTGCGCGCGTACATAGAGGGCCGGCCAAAAGGTAGGATCATTGTGGAGGGCTGCGTTCAGATTCCGCATTGCACCAGCGACGTCGCCCTTTTCGACGAGAGCCTGAGCGTCAGTCACTAATTTCATTGCCGCCCGCATTCTCTGCGGCGTCGCAACAACGATCGGCACGCTGCCGCAAACGAATGTCGTCGACGTTAGGATTACAACGAAAAGTGTAAGAGCGTTTAAGGTTTTCACTTAGCCTAACCAAACAATCGATCTGTAATCAGAAACGCAGCCGCGTAGCAAACAAAAATCGAGGCGCCACCCGCCAGGCCAGCAACAATTGCGATGCGCCACGAATTACGCCGCAGTGTTCGTGCGAGAACGGCGAAGGCCACCGCGATTCCGAATTCGCCGATAATGATGTACCACGGCGTGAACGAAATCATTCGGCAATCGCTGTATTGCCACCAATGAATCCTGCGCGCCATTTCTTCGTAGAACGGAATATTGATGGCGCCGAGCAATCCGATTAGTACCAGCCCGGTCTTGCCGAAACGGTCCCACAAACGCAATCCGATATATCCGAACTGCACAGCCACGACCTCCCATGCCAGCGGCATCCACAGCGGCGAGCGCCAGATCATCGGCCCGCCGCCGATCGAATAATCGAGTGTGCGCGTGTAATCGACCACCCACGCATCAGCAATAAGTTCCGTGAACCCGACCACCGCTCCGAACAAAAGAAATCGCGCCAGCAATGCGTCACGCCTAACGACTGTAAATCCAATGAGCAAACAGTTATCGACAATATTAAGAGCGGCGCCCGTACGCCAGTCGGACCACCACGCCAACGTCAGTAGCGAAACGGCGATCACGTTGATGACAATTGTTGCAATCACCACAAGGAGGCGGCAGCGTTCTAGCTCGCGGTCCTGCGCGTTTACGATCGACATCGTCCCGCTCTAGCGAGTCAGGCGATAAGAGTCAATCACGGCGGCACTCAAAATGTCATTCTGAGCCATGCGAAGCTGCAACGCAACGGACGAAGTCCGCGAGGCCAGGCTTTTAATCTCAGATCAAATTCTGGATCGGTGTACAACGAAGACAAACCAGAGATGTTTCAAAGCCTGGCCTCGTGCTTCGCATTTCGTTGCAGCGCTTCGCTCAACATGACAACACGATTTGCAAAATGAGCTCTAAGTCTTGACCAACGTAGTTTCATTTTGTTAAGCCCATCCGGTGAAAAGGCTCCTTTGGATCGATATTTCAAAGGGCCTGGCGATTCTGTTTGTCGCCTATTTTCATTTCTTCAGCACCTATTTCCAGCACGGTGTACTTCCGTCGCCTGATTGGACCAACCTTGCTGCGGGCACACTGACGGTTCTCAGACTAGCCTGGGTCAAAATATCCGGCCTCGGCTTCCATGCAGTCGGTGTCTTCATCATCCTGAGCGGTTGGACGCTCATGCAATCGACGGCACGTCGCGCAGAGAAGGGACAAATTGCCTGGGCCGGATGGTATTGGGCACGCTTCATTCGGCTTTACCCGATGTATTGGGTAGCGCACCTCGTTTATCTCGTATCACCGTTCATAGCCCGTCTCGAACCCGTGGACGATCGA
>DATARG010000266.1:0-10674 GCA_036264275.1 Candidatus Udaeobacter sp.
GACTGTATCGAAGACTCTGCTCGCCGTGAAATTCAAGCCGCGCCGAAGCATCCGCAGGTCGTAATCTGCGGCGTGCAAAACAATTTCTCTCGGTTCCAATGCGCAACGCAGCGGTTGCAAATCGAGATTGCTCAACGGATCAACGATGAAATCATCCCCACGGCCCGCCACGACCGCGGATGGGGCGCTAATCTGAAGCAAACAAAGTTTCTCCCGGTACGAATGCAGACTGTCTGCCTCAGTATCGAGCGCGACGCGATCGCTCGCCTCGATTTGCCGAATCAAATCGGCTAGCTCCTGCTCTGACGCAATCACATCCTCTGAAGCAGATGCCGCGAATGCCATCTCCTTCACCGTAATCCGCTCAAGAGCAATTCGGCATTTGTTTTGGTCACGTGGAGATTATCGATGAGTTTTTCCATCGATTCGAGGGGAGGCAAGGCGCCCATTGTTTTGCGCAGCATCAGCACACGCTCCCATTCTTCCGGATGATAAAGCAGTTCCTCGCGCCTTGTCGCCGAGAGCATCGGGTGAATCGCGGGATAAATTCTTTTTTCCTGCAGCCCCCGGTCGAGATGCAATTCCATGTTCCCGGTCCCCTTGAACTCTTCGAAGATCAGTTCGTCCATCCGACTGCCGGTCTCAGTTAAAGCCGTCGCCAGTACGGTGAGGCTGCCGCCCTCTTCCGCGTTGCGAGCTGATCCGAAAAACTTCTTCGGCTTAATCAGCGCCTTCGCTTCGACGCCGCCGGACATGATGCGCCCTTTGCCCGGCTCCAGATTATTGTAGCCGCGAGAAAGCCGCGTAAGGCTGTCGAGCAACAACACTACGTCATGTTTCATTTCGACGAGCCGCTTCGCACGCTCGAGCACCATTTCCGCCACCTGCACATGGCGTTGAACGTTCTCGTCGAAATTTGAATGATAGATCTCGCAGTCGATCTCCCGCTGCAGATCCGTCACTTCTTCGGGCCGCTCGTCTACCAACAGCAAGATAAGAACAATCTCGGGATAATTTGCCCGAATCGCTTTTGCAATCTCCTTCAGCAAAATGGTTTTGCCGACGCGCGGAGGCGCAACAATAAGGCCACGTTGCCCGCGACCGAGCGGTGTCAGCAGATCGACCGCGCGTGCGCAGACCGAGCTCGCGTTCGGGTTCTCGAGAATAATTCTGCCCTGTGGAAACTGCGGTGTGAGCTTGTCAAAAGCGGTCGGTTGTTTCCATTCTTCGACAGTTTGTCCCTCAACATGTGTAACCTTGTCGAGCGACAGAAACTTTTCGCGTTGCAGCGGCAACCGAACTGTGCCGGCAACCTTTTGCCCGGGTCGCAGATCATGTTGCTCAATCAGCGGGCGAGAAACGGCGACATCCTCTGGAACAGGCAAAAAATTCAATTTCGGCCAACGCAACATCGCGAACGAATCGCTCACCTGATCGACAAACCCTTCCGCCGAAACGATTGCGCCACCAGCTACCGCCGCACGCACGATATCGAGAATGTGTTGATGCCGGGAGCGCGCGGGATGCAGATGGAGGTCCAAATCGCGAGACAGCGCTTTGAGTTTCTTTTCCGAAAACTCCTGCAGCTCGTTTAAATCAAGCGCGCGCGGTACGGTAGTAGCCGTTGTCTCGACCGCGTCCTGTTCCTGCACAGGCGGCACGCCTGCCTCTACAGTTTCTACTTTCTCGTCCATGTTTGCTCCTGCCACGATGCGACCAAAAATCGCGCCTGCTCCATAAGCGAGGTTCGATCCCCGTTGTTCCAGACAACATGGTCCGCGCGTCTAATTTTTTCCTCAAGTGGCATTTGCGATGTAATCATTTGTTTAGCTTCAGCGCTTGTGACCTGCATCCGTTTTCGTAAACGGGCCAGTTGCACGTTCTGCGAAGAGGCCACCACAACCACTCGATCGCACAAGCTTTCACCGCCGGTCTCATAAAGAAGTGGAATATCAGCAAAGAAAAACCTGGGAGAATTGCGATGCTCTTTCGCCTGTGTCCTCCATTTGCGGCGAATCCGCGGATGAAGGATGCGCTCAAGCGCGCGTCTCTTAGTTGAGTCGGCAAACACTATCGCTCGAAGTTTTCCTCGATTCAAGTCGCCTCCGGTTGAAGACACTTCTGCGCCGAATTCACGCCGAATTTGATTTGCGATTTCCGGCCGATTCAGGAACTCATGAACTGCCTCGTCTGCATCGAAAAACATCGCGGCCGGAAGAAGCTCGCGCAGACATTCGACAAACGTGCTTTTACCCGTGGAAATTCCACCGGTGATCCCGATCGCAGGCATAACAAATTAAGCGCTGTAGAGTCAGCTATGTCAGCCGGAAAATTTCAAAAGCCAAACTCCGCCACGCGCTTCGCAAAGCTTGTACAGTCTTTTGCAAGAATAATAGGGCAAGCAAAAGCCGAATCCGCTTAAGTTCTTCAGTTTCGAATGAAGTGCTTTAGGAGTGCAATGCGAGTCTGCATCGCTATCACCGTGGCGTGATGCCCTCCGCGAGATCGACGTGAAAATTTTGTTTCATTTTCGTGGTGCCGAAGGTTACCTCCGCTATGTAATCGCCCGCTGGAACAAATCGCTCCGGTTTTTCCCCGCCGTATTCTACCCTGACATCTTTGGTGGGCCGTAGGTCCCAGTTCAAGCGAGTGAAGCCTGGCGTGCCCGGCGCTTTAAGATTGGCCACTGGTTGGCCCGTCGCTGTGGTTACAGCGATTTTAATTTCGTCTCCGGTAAATTCGCGAACCCAAACTGTAAACAATGCGCCCTCAGCGGGGTTCTCACCGCGATAGATGCCTTTGCCGTCTGAGTCCACGAACCCAGGCTGCAGATATCGGGCGGTAACAGAACGCACACTGAACAACTGAACCGGCTTTGCGGCGATTTCCGGACTAAACTCGCGAAATGGAACGCTGTCATCAAGAATGGCTATGCTCCGTCCGTGCGTAGCGATGACCAGATCTGATGTGCGCGGATGAATCTGGATATCATCGACACGCACTGAAGGGAGATCGCAAATGCGTACCCAATGTCCGCCTTGATCAAACGACGCGAACATTCCGGAATGCGTGCCGGCATAAAGCAGTTTTGGATTCACTGGATCTTCGCGCACGACTTCCACCGGGTCGGCCGATGGAAGATCGCCTGTGACCAACTGCCACGTTTTCCCCAGATCGGCCGTTCGCAAAATCGAGGGACGATCATCACCCGTGCGATAACCATTGGTGACAACGTACGCCACGTTCGGATCCAATTGAGAGGGCGCGATGCGTGACACCCATTGACCGCGCGCTGCCTCAGGCAAATTGTCCGTCAACCCCGTCCATTTGCCGCCCTCATTTTCTGTCACCCACAGCCGTCCGTCGTCTGTCCCGGCCCACAGCAGCCCCACGCGTTTGGGCGATTCAGCCAGTGAAAAAACAGTGCCGTAATTTTCCGCGCCACTTCCCGCGGCAGTTGTATGCGCCGGTTCGTTGCGCGTCAGATCGGGACTGATCACCGAATATTTTTCCATCCGATCGGTTAGCCGGAACACGCAATTGCCTCCGAGATAGATCACGCCCGGTTTGTGCCGGCTCATGATCATCGGCGAATTCCAGTTGAAACGATAACGCGGCTGGCCCTCAGCCGGTTCAGGACGTAAACGCCGAATTTCGCCATTTTGCAGATTGATTCGGTGCACTTCGCCCTGCTGGCTTTCGGCGTAAAACGTGTCGCGATCTGTCGGATCGAACAGCACATAAAAACCATCGCCACCTGCGAGCGCAATCCAATCACAATTGCGAATCGCTTCCTTGCTCTGCACGCCACTGGGTCCCACCCAGTTTTCATTGTCCTGGAGACCGCCCGCGATTCGGAAATACGGTTTCGCGTCGTCGAGCGAAATTCGATAAAATTCCCCCGACGGAATTTTGTTCAGATGGTCCCAGTTTTTGCCACCGGCAAAGCTTTGATAGAGACCTCCATCCGTTCCGAGCAGAACACGCTGGCAAACTTGAGGTTTTGGCGGCTTATTTTTGTCTTCAGGCTTAGGCGGCTTCGGCGGCGGCACTGTGCCGGGCTGAATCGCGAACGCATGATCGTCGGGATGAGTTTTTTCGGTTAGATCCTCGCGAAAATTTTTTCCGGCATCATCCGACACGAACAACGCGAACCCGAGCAGATACACCCGCTTATCGTTCGCGGGGTCGATACGAATCTGACTGAAATAAAACGGACGAGGGTCCATGGAGCTCATGCGCGTCCACGTTTCGCCTCCATCCTCGGAACGAAAAACGCCGCCACTTTTGCTGCGCAGATCGTCGAGCGAACCGAAGCCTCCGTCATAACTTTGCACAACTGCCGTCACCACCTTTGGACTGCTGGCACTGACAGCAAGACCAATTCGGCCAGTTTGACCGGGAAGACCGCCGCCGAGTTTTTTCCAGGTTGCGCCGCCGTCGATGCTCTTGAAAATTCCGCCGACGTCTTCGCCTCCGGTCACGCTTGGTCCCGAATTGAAACTCCATGGCGTCCGTTGCCGCGCGTAAAGCACCGCGTAAACAATTTGCGAATTCGTCGAGTCGATCGCGACATCGCCACAGCCCGTCTGTGCATCGTGTGGTGGCAATGCGTGCAGGAGCAATTTCCAATTCTTTCCCGCGTCAGTTGTTTTAAATAGCCCGCGTTCGCCGCCGTCCTTCCACAAGCTGCCCATGGCTGCTACGTATGCGACCTCCGGTTTCTTTGGATCGATAACGACGCGCGCAATCGTGCGGCTTTCTTTTAGCCCGACATTCTGCCAAGTCTCGCCACCATCGGTCGAGCGATACACGCCATCGCCCCAGTCCGATGAATTTCGATCGTTGGCTTCGCCGGTGCCGACCCAAACAACGTCGGAATCAGACGGCGCAACTGCGACCGCACCAATGGACAGCATCGGTTGCTTGTCGAAGATTGGCTGGAAGGTAACGCCGTTGTCGTTCGTTTTGAAAACGCCGCCGTGGCCGAGGCCGACGTAGAACACGAATGGATTGCGCGGATCGATAGCGATGTCCGACACGCGACCCCCCATCACCGCCGGGCCGATCGAGCGCGCCTTCAAATTCTTGAAAAGCGCGTCTGTAAGCGGTGGCGGCGAGGAAGAAGGATTGGCGGTCGCGGAAGGCGATGCGGTTGCTGATGCTACAAATGCGGGAGAAGGCGAAGGCGTTTCCTGCGCAGATAGAGAATGCAAAGTTAGAAACGCCAAAACGAAAACAAGTAAAGGTCGATTACTCATCACGTCTTATCATCGCGTTGTACGATTGTAGGGCAAGCGCCTCGCTTGCTTTGGGGAGAGAGCGCGCGCCTCGCGCATACATTTTGCGGGCCTCGCTGAAGTTCCGAAGTGTAAGGCGTATATTTACGGAAACAGCCGCGCCGGTTCCCTTGTTGCCTACCCCGTCTATGCTGCCCCAAAGGTTACAGTGGCGTAACCTTACTGTTCGTTGCGATTCGCAAGCCACCGCCGAACCTTTTCGACTCATGAAAATTGATCTTCATTTCGTCAAATCCGCCGTTGCCGACTTCGTGGCCGCTTCGAGTCAACTCCGTTTCAAACTCACATGCGGTATCGCTGCACTTATCCTCTCGGGAGGTGGCGTTGGTGCCCAGATGACCCCGATCCGTGGAGGCAGCCAGCCGTTCGACATCACGATGGGCGAGGACGGCAACTTTTGGTTCACCCTTTCCAATAGCAGTAAAGTGGCCCGGATCACTCCGCGAGGCAGCATCGACTACTCCAGGACCCCGAGCTTAAGCAATCCGGCATTCATCACACCCGGGCCAGACGGCAACATCTGGTTTGGCGAAGGTTCCACCGGCAAGATTGCTTCAGTTACGCCGAATGGAGTCATCACGGAATATCAGTTCTCGTTTTTCGGTGTCAGCGTGGGCATCACTACCGGTTCCGATGGCAACATCTGGTTTACCGACCAGACCGATCATGCCGTCTGGCGTTTCGAGATCGCGACCGGCACGTTTACTGGATTCCGTACACCCACGCCCAATTCTTTTCCGGGCGATATTACGACGGGCTCCGATGGGAACATGTGGTTCACCGAGCAGGCAGTAGATAAATTCGGCCGTATCACCCCCGATGGCGTGATTACCGAGTTTACCGGAGTGAGCGCTCCGACCTCTATTGCCGCTGGACCCGATGCCAATCTCTGGATTGCCAGTGCGTTCACACCACAAATCGCCCGAGTCACTCCCATGCTCGACATCACAATTTTTCCCACCCCCGCGACCCCCACAATCATCCGACCTGGGAACGCGGATAACCTGCTGTTCACAGAATTCAGCGCCAATAAAATCGCCTCGATCACGATCGACGGCGTTGTGACCGAATCACAGGAGTTTCCCGGCAGCGCACCCGTCGGTATTACTGCCGGCATTGGATCACAGGTCTTGTTCCTTGGCGTCGGCACGAATCGCGTCTACAAGACCGTCGTTCCTCGCTAAACCGAGCTCTGGGGAGCGCACGCGGTTCGCGCGCACGTTTCGGCGACCTCGCCGAAATAAACCAACGGGCGTTTTAAGGCGTACGTCCAGGGAAACTGTCGGCGGGTTGGTATGTTTTGGCCACCGATCCATCGATTGGCGAGGACCACCTATCGCTTCGCGCACGGCTGTTGCGCTGCCAGAGGTTTGAGATCCGTCGAACCGTTGTAAGGTTAATCTCTCTTAAAATTGAAGCTTATGACCGATCGGATTTTAACAGGAAAAACAGGTCTCGTTTTCGGGGTTGCAAATAAACGAAGCATTGCCTGGGCAATCGCAAAAGCGTGGGCTGCGGCCGGCGCGCGTTTGATTTTTAATTATCAGGGCGAGCGGCTTAAGGAAAATGTCGAGGAACTCGTCGCCGAGTTTGGTGAAAAGACACCGCTGTTTCCCTGCGATGTTTCAAGCGACGATGAGATCAAACGATTTTTTGAAAACGTGCGGAGGGAAACGGATCGAGTTGATCTGATACTGCACTCTCTGGCGTATGCGCCGCGCGAAGCGTTGGAAGGCGATTTTGTCAGCACGACACGCGAAGCCTTTCGCGTCGCGCAGGATGTCAGCGCCTATTCGTTAGTCGCGCTGGCACGCGAAGCAGCTCCGTTGATGACGAATGGCGGCAGCATCGTCGCGATGACCTATTACGGCTCGGAGAAAGTCGTTCCGCATTACAACGTCATGGGGGTGGCCAAGGCCAGTCTCGAAGCCAGCACGCGATATCTTGCGTACGATCTTGGGCCGAAAAAAATCCGAGTGAACTGCATTTCCTCCGGCCCGGTACAAACGCTCGCCGCGCGCGGAATCAGCGGATTCAGCTCCATGCTAAAGCACTATCAGGAACGCGCGCCGTTAAAACGCAGCTGCGATCCTGCCGAGCTAGGCGCGACAGGAGTTTTCCTCGCCAGCGATGCAGCCGCAGCCATCACCGGTCAGGTTATCTATGTCGATGGTGGGTATCAGATAATGGGCATGTGACCATCTCTTCGGCTTCTGCCTAATCTTAGTCGTGCTCATGCTCATGCTCCCACTCCGTTATCCAATGAAAAAGCCCGCGCAGGATTACAAGCATGTGTAGGAGAAAAATTTCATGATCGCACGCATCTGGCACGGTTGGACGAAATCTGCAGACGCAAGGCATACGAGACAATGCTCCGCGATGAAATTTTTCCGGGCATCTCCGCGCGAAAGATCGAGGGATACAGCGGAGCGGAATTGTTCGTTCGCGAAGACCTCGACGAAGTGGAATTTATAACGCTGCTCCACTTCGATTCCATGGATGCAGTGACGAAATTTGCCGGCCCAGACGCGAGTAAGCCCGTGATTTTTCCAAAAGCCGAAGCGCTCATCACACGAATGGAGCCAGCCCGGCATTACCGCGTCGCGATCGACAAGTGAATGTAGGGCAGGCGCTTCGCCTGCCTTCGATCCTTTGGCGAGCGGACCGCTTGCCCTACAACCGAGGTGCGCGACGTTGCTCGAAATGGAACTCGCTTCAAAACTCCGAGAAATCCTCGGCAACGAAATTGTCGCGGACGATCCGGAAACGATCGCTGCGCACAGCGGCGATAAATGGTTCGCCACGCATCCGCCGGAACTTGTCGTCTTTGCAAAGTCGACAGCTGATGTGAGTAGGCTTCTTCAGTTCGCCTCGCGGGAGAAAGTTCCAGTCACCGCGCGCGGAGGCGGGTTTGGTTATGTGGGCGGGTGCGTGCCGGCGCGCGGCGGGATTGCGCTCTCGCTCAAGCGCATGAATCGGATCCAGGAAATCAACTTTGTCGACGCTGTCGCTATTGTTGAACCGGGCGTTTTCACTGCCGAACTCAAGGCAGCCGCGCGCGCAAAAAAGTTATTTTATCCCCCTGATCCAGCGAGCATGAAAGATTGCACCATCGGTGGAAACGTCGCCACGAATGCCGGCGGCCCGCGCTGTTTGAAGTATGGGGTGACGCGCAATTACGTCATCGGTCTTGAAGTCGTGCTTGCCAACGGCGATGTGCTGCGGACCGGCGGACGCGTCCACAAAAATAAAACCGGCTTTGACTTGATAGGTCTATTCGTCGGCTCGGAAGGAATGCTCGGTGTTGTTACCGAGATCACATTGCGTCTGCTTCCACTTCCGCCGGCGCGCGCGACTTTGTCTGCGGCGTTCGCTACAGCTCCTCAGGCCGCGGAAGCTGTGCAGGCGATTTTTACGGCGGGATTTCTGCCCTCCGCACTCGAAATCGCCGATCATTTCACGCTCGAGGCGGCTCGGCGGGATTTGGGCGAGAAAATTGTGCCGGAGGGAAACGCCCATTTGCTCATCGATCTCGATGGGCAACAGGAGAGCGTCCGCAGCGAGGCTGCGGCAATTCGCGCATTAATCGAAAACCAAAAGCCTAATGCGCTTCAGCTGGCCAGCAGTGAAGCCGATTGTGAAAAACTCTGGGCATTGCGTCGCCGGTTCAGTAACTCACTCCGCGCGACCGGCCTAACGAAACTAAATGAGGATGTGGTCGTGCCGCGCAGTCATCTCGTCGATCTAATGGAATTCGCTGACAAACTGCAGGCAAAGTATGGATTTCCGATCGCTTGTTTCGGCCACGCCGGGGATGGCAATATTCACGTCAACATTATGGCCGACCGCTACAATCGCGACACCGGTGTGCGAGAAAAAGTGGAGCGCGCTCTCGACGATCTTCTTAGGCAAGTGCTCGTGTGGGGCGGTGTAATCACGGGCGAACACGGAATTGGTCTCGCGAAAAAACGATGGTGGCCGGAAGCCACGAGTGATGTTGCGCGGGACCTTCATCGTCGGCTCAAGCAGGTGCTCGATCCGGATAACATTTTGAATCCAGGAAAATTCGTCTGATCGGAAAGCCACGTCTCATCCTGCCAGATGCTTGGGTTTATTCACGTTCATCACGTGATAAAGCTAAAATGCCGTTGACTATCGCGGATAAGCATTGAGATTGCGCGACTACTTTTCAGGCGCATCCAAATTCGCCGCGACTGACGCGCATCCGCGTCGTCGTGAACGATCAAGTAACAAAGACGCATGACGTCTTGTTTTGCGGCGCCTTAACGAAACAAACGAATGAAACTTGGAAAATTTACTCACGCGATTGCGGTTCTGCTTTCGTCCATTTCGTCTCTTTTCGCACACGGCGCGGTTTCAAAGGCAGAACCTGCGAAAACGAAGTTCAGCAAAGGATCTGAGAAGACCGCGGACGATCGTCTGCTCGACGTCAGCTCACTCGCGTTCACGCCGGGGCAGTTGGCCGCACAACGGCTCCAACCGGGGCAACGTTACCCATGGAAGAGCGACATCGTGACGACCATCTTTTGGATCGGCGAGAAACCCTCGGGTAACAATCCAGTCCCGAATCGGACGAGCTCGTGGGACAAGGAATGGACTAAAAATTATGGCGGCACCGATGATCCGAATCCTTCTCACCGCAGCAACTACATTCCGGTAAATTTCACGCCAGGGCTCAATCCGTTTTATTGCGCGCTTCCTTACAACGACAAGGCGCAGGAGGGTCATCGGCCCGAAGCGCCGCGTGTTGTTCCCTGGTTTAGAGAAGCGTATCAAGGGCCAGCTGTGTCGACTTGCAAAGACCGATGGATAGCGATTCGCAAAGGCAATCGAACGGCATATGCACAGTGGGAAGACGCTGGACCATTCCGCACCGACCACTGGCAATACGTTTTCGGTAACGAACGGCCAAAACCCAATTTGAACAAAGGAGCTGGCCTCGATGTTTCGCCCGCTGTGCGCGATTACCTCGGCCTAAAACCAACTGACGTCACCGATTGGAAGTTCGTGGATTTTAATGAAGTGCCGCGTGGCCCATGGTCAACGCATGGCGAAAACAACACATTCGTGATCAACGATCGCCAAAAGGGCAAGGCGCTGGTGGAAAGACTGGGCGCAATCGCGCACTAAAGGAAAACGTCCTGGTTCGCTGCAGACCGTTATCCGGTTTTCTTCGCTCAGATTTCGTACGTCCAGTTGACCACGCGAGTGAAGGAGATGTTCGGCGGTGGCGGTGCGGGGGGGCCGATGAAGCCACCCGGGGGTAACACGAACGCATTTTTATTGTTATGAAGGTTTGTCCGCATAATGCGTTACGTAAAAAATGCCAAAACATGTGAGCGCAGTCTCAAAC
>DATARG010000086.1:0-4110 GCA_036264275.1 Candidatus Udaeobacter sp.
TGCTATTAAGCGCCTGCCAACCAGTGGCCGTGTTTAGGTCCCCAGTATTTTGAAAGAGCGCGTGGTAACCGATAGCCGTATTATCGCCTCCGGCCGTATTGCTAAAAAGCGCGCTGTCGCCGATGGCCGTGTTGTCATTGCCGGTGGCGTTGTTAAAGAGCGATTCAAACCCGTTGGCCGTGTTTTCGCCTCCCGTAGTATTGGAAAAAAGAGCGAACGCTCCATGGGCCGTGTTTAGGGCACCGGTTGTGTTACTTAAAAGTGCTCCCGCGTCAGTGGCCGTATTTTCGTCCGCGGTGTTAGAAAGGAGCGTGCCCGCGCCGACTCCGGTAATGCTTCTCTTCATAGGCTCGAATTTTCAGCACGATGCCGCCGACGTGTCGAGAGCGAAAACTTCTCCCTGACAGCCGGGGCTGGCGTCTGACACTGACGCCCCAAAGCGTCCGTCATTTAACCCAATCGCACGTTGTCGATCAAACGAGTCTTGCCAAAAAACACCGCTAATAAGAGCACCGAGTTGCATCTCACCACCTCAACTGGCTTCAACGTCTCTGCATTGGCCACCTCCACGTAATCGATTCGTCCCAAATGTGCTTCACTGATAACCTTTCGGGCGAGCGTTACTACGTCGTTGCCAGACGTTTCACCGGCAGTCTTGGCTGCAAGCAGCGCTTTGTGCAGGACCACGGCCTGTTTCCGTTCTTCGGGGTTCAAATACTGATTGCGCGAGCTGAATGCCAGGCCGTCTTCCTCCCGGACCGTTGGCACGGCGATGATGTCGATGTTGAAATTAAGGTCGCGCATCATCCCTCGAATAACCGCCAGTTGCTGAAAGTCTTTCTCGCCGAACACCGCCGCGTCTGGCGTGAGAATGTTGAACAATTTCGCGACCACTGTGCAAACCCCGCGAAAATGTCCGGGGCGCGATTTGCCTTCCAGCGTGCCCGACAACGAAGTTTCTTCCACAAATGTCGAGCAGTTGGTTGCATAAATCTCTTCGGCTGACGGGCGGAACAAAAGATCGACACCAGCATTCCGGCAAAATTCTTCGTCTGCTTTTTCCGGACGCGGATATCGCTCGTAATCACTGCCCGGCTCAAACTGAAGCGGATTAACAAAAATGCTGACCGCAACCTCGCCATGTTTGCCAGCGGCCTCGCGCGCCACGCGGATCAACTCGCCATGCGCTTTGTGCAACGCGCCCATTGTCGGCACGAGCACACGCGGTTTCTGTTGCCGCTGTGCACGCACCTCCGCGACAGTGGTCAGAATTTTCACACCGGCAGCTTTATCCAAGTCCGCCGAGTGCGCGAATGTCATTCTGAGGGAGGAAGAATCGTTGCTTTGCTTCCGGAGAGCGCGCTGGTAGAGCATATCATTCCGTGCGTGCTATTCTCTGTGGCTCGAAGACGCGTGCAGAGGATTGCCCGGCCCGCTGATCAAAAAAACAAAATAAAGACGCCGGTAATCATCAGCGCGAGCATCCAGATCAAATCGATGTTGAACCAAGCGCGCCGCAGTATCGAAACTCCAAGCTTTTCATAAACCACAATCGCGACCAGCGCCGTCGTTAGGAGATACCCCAGTGTGTGGACTGCGACCGCTGCGATGAGCAAAGTAGGCCCGCTAAAATTCGCGAATGCCCACGCGTGCATTTGGTGAGTGTCGTGGTGATGCTCCGCCCCGCCAGCCGGCGATGGCAGAAAAAACGGGACAAGCATCAATCCGGCGCCGTGCGCTGAAGCCATAATAAATGACCAAAGCGTCAAATCGCCGAAGCCGACTCGCATTCCCACCCAGTTCGGGTGGCGCGAACGCAGCAGACGATAGAAACCGAAGGCAAACAAAACTGCAGCAGCTGCAATTTTTAAGGTGTGATGCGGTACGGCAAAACGAGCCAAAAGAACTATCCCAATAATGATCCCGATGGAAAGCGCGTGCCCCAGCACCATCGGAGGCAGCGATCGGAACACAGCTGCGCGCTTTTGCTCCTGCAATCCCAGCGCCACGGCAAACAACCATCCCATGGCAGGATTGATGCCGTGAAACATGCCCAGCCCGAAGACCGCCAGCCACGGCCGAAGCTCGCTCACGGAAAACAATAAGAATCGCTGGAGGAATCGCCTCCTTCGAGGCGAACTTGATGAACGCGATAATCGTTGCTCTCGACGAAAAAGTTTTTGTCGACCGTCATTCCGCCGTTGGGATCGGCATCGAGTTTGACCATCCAACTGCCCACGCCGTCCGGATAAAATTGCTCATCCCATGCCGCATAAAGCGAGTTGGTGAAATAGATTCGCTTCCCGTCGCGGCTGACCTCCACCATTTGCGGTCCGCCCGCGAGCGGTTGATCGGGTTTCTTCGGATGCGGCGTACGATTCACAATTCCACCGATGCGCACCGAACCGGTCTTCTTTGGCTTGAACGGATCAGACACGTCGTATTGCAAAAACTCGCCCGTTCCCCAGCACGAAACGTAAAGAAATTTATCATCAAGAGATAAGTTGATGTCTGAAACAAGTGGCGGGGTCGCTTTAAAATCCTTTAACAGCGCCGGCAGTTTTTCGGGCTCGGCGGGTTCGGCTGGAATTTCGATCACCTTCTTCAGGCTCCACGTGCCGTTGTCCCGATGCCACAGCCAGATCGATGCCGACAAATCTTTCAGCGAAACCACCACGCCCACGAACCCGTACGCTTTCCTCGGGTCATGCGCGGGACGCATCTCGAGGACCATTTGCTGTTCCTTTCCTAAATCGAGCGTCTCGAGATGTCGCCGCCGACGCAGATCCCAGACATGCATTTGATGGCCGTATTGACCGCCTAACAAGAGATCGGGTTGCACGCCGTTCTCGATCATGTTTGGCGTGCCCCATTCGCTACTGAGCAGCGTGTCGAACCCCAGGTGCCACCAAAAATCGTAATGCAAAAACTGCTCACCGCGGTCGACCTCCCACTGACCCAGGACTTCGAAGGTCTCGCAATCGAGCATGAAGATGCCGCCGGGCCCGTCACCATTCGGATCCCCGAGCGCGCTAACGTAAATGGCTTCTGGACCGCAGTGAATCGTATGTGGACGCGAATAATTCGTACGCGCGAAAACTTCCTCAGGATCGATGACTTTGACGATCTGTGGTTTTCGCGCGTCGGGCTTCGTATCCACGATGTGAATACGCGAGGAGCGGATTCCAGGCACGACCAGGTAACGTCGTTCAACGTGCGGATGCGGCGCGTACGGACATAGCGCCGAACTGCACGCATTCCACCCAAAATGGTGCAGCTCATCACCAAACTTTGGCATCTTGACCTCTCCCACGCGCTGTCCGTATGTGGATGACGCAGGATCAACATCAACAACCAGCAGTGCATCATTCAGTTTGCTGCCGGGAGGATTCAATGCGGCAACGAATGCGTGCTTTTCCGGAGGAGCCTGCATTGCCAGGCGCGGCGAAGGATAAAAAGTAGGATCTGGTTTCAGCAGCGGCATAAATTTCGATGTTTGATGGTTCAGTCCATTAACTCCCCACGCGACCGAACTTTCAAGAGCAATTCGGGGCAATTACTCCAGCCAAATCGCCTGTCTGCCGAATCGAAATTTTTTGCGACCGAAGTTTTGCCAGCCGGCCTGGATCGCCAGCTCGCGCATTTCGCCAAATGAAAAAGCGCGCTCGGCGGAAAGTCGCGCGTCGAAGCGCGTCATCGGCTCGCGAAAGATAAGTCCGGTCAACATGTAAACGCCCGCTTGGAGTAGAAATCCGCGCCGCAAATCTGACACCAGCACAAATCTTCTCGACAATTCGCGACATCGCCGCAGGAGTTTTACGGCGTCGTCATCGCCGAAATGATGAACGACTAACGAACAAAGCGCCATATCGTAGCGTTGAGCGCAGTCCCATTGCAGGACGTTTGCAGCATGGAAGGAAATCTCCGGATATTCAGTACTTAACGTCCGGGCGATTTCCAATGTGGCAGCTTGCTGATCGACTGCATCAATCTCGATTCGCGCGCCAATCGCCCGTGCATGGTTGACGAGCAACCGCGGAATATCGCCCGAACCGGTGGCAAGATCGACAACGCGCATTTGCGCGCCGGGCATTATCCAACGCCGCATGA
>DATARG010000005.1:0-2177 GCA_036264275.1 Candidatus Udaeobacter sp.
GCTCGGTGCCGCTTACGTCGAGGGCAAAGTCCCGTACTTTGAGTGGCGCGGCTGCGCTGCGGATCGCTTCGGCAAAGCCGACGATCTCTTCGACCGTCTCGCCTTTCATGTGTAGCGCGACCAGCAAAGCCGCGATTTGCGCGTCGGTAGCGCCGCCGCTGAGGATCTCCGACATAACTTCGCGAGCCGCTTCGCGCGCGAGCGACTGCCGATGATTCGCTACCTGGTGGAGAGCTTCAATGATCATGCCTGCAATCCAAACTAAATCAGGATGAGAGGAGCATCAACCCACGCAGAGAAGATGGCGAAACAGAATGGGACGAAATGAGACTGGTAAGTGAAGCCGGCGGATGCGGGCGTAAGCGATCACGAACTCGCTCAGACTTGTTCTTTATTGGCCGTAAACCCAGTGCTCCAAGATCTTCGCGGCGACGGCGTTTCCCTTTGTTGACCAGTGTCCGTCGCAGCTTCGAAAGTAGCTGCGGTAGTCGCCGCCGGATTGCGCTTCCATGTCTGGAAGCAGGTCTTTGACGGGAATTCCGCTCGTCGTGCCCCATGATTCCATGACCGGTCCTAAGCGGTCTGTCTTTGCCGTGTGGAGGCGCTCGAAATCATTGGCGCGGGGGATTATGAAAACTGCCATCTTCGCCCCGTGGGCGACCGCCGTGCTCTTGATGTCGAGAACGGCCTGCTTGAGGCGAGCCAGATCGACGGCTTTGAAGTCGTTGTAGCCGGAATAAGGCCCATGTCGCATGAGGGTCGAGAAATAGATGTACTGCCCAACGTGATAGGAAGCGAGATAAGCTCGCAGAGCCGCTTCTGTATGGTTCCACAGCCCTTCGCCTGCATTTGGCTGAAAATGTCCGAGATAGCCAATGGTCAAATCGTCTCTGTAATACGGTCGAAACTCGCCAGCGTAATTCGATTCCAACCAGGAACGGTCCATCTCATGAAAATCATTGTCCGGCAGCACGCCCACGAGCACCTGAGTGTGATCAAACTGAGAAGCCAGGCTTCGATAGAGAAGCGCGTACTGTAGTGGACTGAAGCCGCCGCCGGTGCCGAAGTTCAAATGCTCGCGGCCGGCGTCACGTTCCATCAAATTGGTCAACCGTTCATCGTCGGGAACTCCAAATCCCTCTACGAACGAGTCGCCGAGAACAATTGTGCGCGGCTTCGTTGTATGCAATGTGCGTTCCCGATCGCGAGCCCCGTAGCTATTAGTGGTGTACTCCACACTGAAGCATCCACCCTGATGAAAGAAATGTCCGTTCGGCCGATGCCACATTCCGAAAACAGGATTGGTTTCAGTCCAGAATTTGTTGTAGCTCAGATGGTAAGTCGGCCGGGTAGAAGGCCATCGTTTGAAGTGAACGATAGCGATGCTTGCCGCTTCCGCCAGAACGGCAAATACCACGAGGTTGATTAGGGCGAGTCCCAAAAAGGAAACAACGCGTTGGGCAAGCGAAAGTGGCGCATCTTCTGCCTGCGTGGCCGGCTCAGCTCCGGGTTCCGACTCATTTATGAGTGTGTTCGGAGACATCTCGGGATCGCGTCAATTCTTCTCGATTAGAAAATTTCCCAACACCAATACGTCCATTTCGCTTCGGGAAAAGGTGCTGAATGCGTTCTGCGGCGTATTGACGATAGGTTCGCCGCGCAGGTTGAATGATGTGTTCAGGACAACGGGAACTCCGGTAGCCTGCCCGAAGCGCTCGATCAAATCGTAATAAAGCGGGTTTTGATTGCGCAGCACGGTTTGCACACGTGCAGTGCCGTCCACATGTGTGATGGCCGGAATGTTTTCTCGCTGATCGGTTCTTACCGGGACTACATAGAGCATGTAACGCAGAGGATGCTGCAGTCCTGCGCCATTCAGTTCGAAATATTTCGGCGCACATTCGGCCAAAACGGACGGAGCAAAAGGACGATAGGGTTCGCGAAACTTGATCTTCGCGTTGACGATGTCCTTCATCGCCGGATTTCGTGGATCGGCAAGTATGCTGCGGTTTCCCAGAGCGCGCGGCCCCCACTCGAATCGGTCCTGAAACCAACCGACGACCTTTCCCTGAGTTAATCGGGCGACCACTTCATCCAGGAGGTCGTCTTCGTTGCGGGCCTCGCGATGGCTAATGTTGTCGTTCTTAAGAAAGGTACCGATTTCGCTCTCTCCGTAC